>NZ_JBPQTL010000010.1:0-95635 GCF_051386295.1 Micromonospora sp. URMC 105
GTCAAGGTCGGGTGGGGTTAGGGGTGGAGGTTGAGGCGGAGGGTCAGGTCGAGGAGAGCGAAGAGAAAGAGGGCGATGCCGACGAAGCCGTTCGCGGTGAAGAAGGCGCGGTTGACCTTGCTCAGATCGGTGGGGGTGACCACCACGTGCTGGTAGCCGAAGGCGACGGCGGTCAGCGCCAGGCCGATCCACCAGAGCCAGCCGAAGCCGATCAGCGCGCCGAACCAGATGAACAGCGCGAAGGTGATCACGTGCGCCACCGTGGAGGCGTGCAGCGCGAAGCGCAGGCCGTAGCGGGCCGGGACGCTGTGCACCCCGATCTCCCGGTCGACGTCGGCGTCCTGGCAGGCGTAGATCAGGTCGAAGCCGCCGATCCAGAGCCCCACCGCCGCGCCGAGCAGCCAGGCCGGCCAGGAGCCGTCCAGGGTGCCGGTGACCGCGAGCCAGGCGCCGACCGGGCCGACCGCCTGGGCGATCGCCAGGATGGCGTGCGGCCAGTTGGTGAACCGCTTGCCGTACGGGTAGACGACCAGCGGGATCACGGCCAGCGGCGCGAGCACCAGGCAGAGCGGGTTGAGCAGGGCGGCGGCGGCCAGGAAGACCACCAGCGCGACGGCCGCGCCGGTCCAGGCCGTGCGCACGCTCACCGCCCCGGTGACCAGCTCCCGGTTCGCGGTACGCGGGTTCCGGGCGTCGATCCGCCGGTCGAGGATCCGGTTGGCGGCCATCGCGAACGTCCGCGCCCCGACCATCGCCACGGTGATCAGTAGCAGGTCGAGCCAGCGCACCCGCCCGCCGTCGACCTGCATCGCGGTCAGCGCCGACAGGTACGCGAACGGCAGCGCGAAGACGGAGTGCTCGATCGCGACCAGCTTGAGGAAGGACTTGATCCGGCCCGGCTTCTCGGCCGGCGCGTCGAGGACCGCCATCAGATCCCGTACTCCTTCCAGCGCTTGTCGACCAGCGAAGCGACCTCCGGCGACATGGTCATCTCCTCCGGCCAGCCCCGGGTGTAGCCCTCGGCGGGCAGCTTGCGGGTGGCGTCGACGCCGGCCTTGCCACCCCAGAACTGCTGGTACGACGAGTGGTCCAGGTGGTCCACCGGGCCCTCGGTGAGCAGCAGGTCGCGGGCGTAGTCGACGTTGCCGAAGGCGCGGAAGGCGACCTCGTTGTAGTCGTGCACGTCGCAGTCCTCGTCGACGATCACGATCAGCTTGGTGAGCGACATCAGGTGCGCGCCCCAGATCGCGTTCATCACCTTCTGCGCGTGCTTCGGGTAGCGCTTGCGGATCGACACGATCGCGCAGTTGTGGAACACCCCGGCGGCCGGCAGGTCGTAGTCGACGATGTCCGGGATCAGCAGCTTGAGCAGCGGCTGGAAGATCCGCTCGGTGGCCTTGCCCAGGCCGTGGTCCTCCTGCGGGGGCTTGGAGGTGATGATCGAGTGGTAGACCGGGTCGCGCTGCATGGTCATCGTCTCGATGTGCAGCACTGGGAACGGCTCGACGGGCGTGTAGTAGCCGGTGTGGTCGCCGAACGGCCCCTCGGGCAGCCGCTCGCCGGGCTCCAGGTAACCCTCCAGCACCACCTGCGCGTGCGCGGGCACCTGCAACGGCACGGTGAGGCAGTCGACCATCTCGACCCGCTCGCCGCGCAGGAAGCCGGCGAACAGGTACTCGTCGATGTCGCCGGGGAGCGGGGCGCTCGCCGCGTAGCTGACCACCGGGTCGCAGCCGATGGCGACGGCCACCGGCAGCCGCTGGCCGAGCCGCTCGGCGACGGCGTGGTGCGCGGTCGAGTCCTTGTGGATCTGCCAGTGCATGCCCAGCGTGTTGCGGCTGTGCTGCTGGAGGCGGTAGAGGCCGAGGTTGCGCTTGCCGGTCTCCGGGTGCTTGGTGTGGGTCAGCCCGTAGTTGTGGAAGATCCCGCCGTCGCCGGGCCAGACCTGGAGACCGGGCAGCCGGTTCAGGTCGACGTCGTCGCCGCGGTAGACCACCTGCTGGCAGGGGGCGGTCTTCACCTTGCGCGGGGGCACCGACTTGAGCTGCATGACCTTGCCCAGGCCCTCGCGGATGCCGGACCAGCCGACCGGCAGCTCCGGCTTGACCAGCGCGCCGATCCGGTCGCCGATCTCGTCCAGCGACTCGACGCCGAGCGCCATCGCCATCCGCTTCTCGGTGCCGAAGAGGTTGATCGCCACCGGCATCTCGCCCCGGGTGGGCCGCTCGAAGAGCAGCGCCGGCCCGCCCGCACGGACGGTCCGGGTGACCACCTCGCTGATCTCCAGCGTGGGGTCGACCGGGACCTTGACCCGCCGCAGCTCGCCCGCGCGCTCCAGCGCCGCGAGGAAGTCCTTGAGATCGGTGTACGGGAAGCCACGAGCCGCCATGCGGCCAGTCTCCCGCACCCCGGGACGCACCGCCCACGCCGGGTGTCCCCCGGGCGGTGTGCGTCTCCCCACGCATCCGGCGCGGTCCCCCGGTCGCGCCGCCTCGCGCGCGGCGGGGATCAGGCGGCCGGCTCCCAGGCGTACCCGGCCAGGGCCGGGTCGAGCGGCGCGTCCGTGAGCCGGTTGGCGAAGGTGGAGATCGTGTACGTGCCGACGCCGAGCACCACGTCGAGGGCGTGTCGGGGACGCCAGCCGGCGGCGAGGAACGCGTGCAGCTCGCCGTCGGGCACCGCTCCCCGGTGGTCGAGGACGGCGACGGTGAACCGGCGCAGCGCCTCCAGCCGCGCGTCGGCCAGCGGCGCACCGGTCCGCAGGGCGGCGATCAGCTCCGGGCCGGCGCCGTGCCGGGTGAGGGTGGCGGTGTGCATCGCCACGCAGACGTGGCACTCGTTGCGGGTGGCGACCGTCAGCACCACGACCTCGCGTTCGACCGGGTCGAGGTCGGTGGACTCGAAGGTGGCGTTGGCGGTGAGGAACCCCTTGAGCAGTTCGGGCGACTCGGCCATCAGGGCGACGGCCGGTGGGAGGTGGCCGAGCTTGCGGTGCACGCCGGCCATGGTGGGACGGGCGGCGGCGGGCGCGGTCTCGGACGTGTGGGCGGTGAAGACGGACAAGGCGATCCCCTCGGGTAGGATGGTCAACGTGGTTGACCAAATAGTAAACCGGGTTGTCGAACGTGGCAACGCCTGACCCGGAACGCCCCGGCTTCGTGCTGCCCCTGCTGCTGCTGGCCGGCTTCCGTATCCTCATCGACGATCTGCACGCCGAACTGGCCCGGCAGGGGCACCCGGACCTGCGGCCCCTGCACGGCTTCGTCCTCCAGGCCGTCGGCGCCGACGGCACCACCGCCGGCGAGCTGGGCCAGCGCCTCGGCGTCTCGAAGCAGGCGGCCGGGAAGACCGTCGACCGGCTGGTCGCGCTCGGCTATCTGGAACGCGCCGACGACCCCACCGACGCCCGGCGCAAGCTGGTCCGGCCGACCCAGCGGGGCGTCGACGGGCTGCGCCGCTCGGCGGTGGTCTTCGACGAGCTGCGCGCACGCTGGGCGGCGACCCTCGGCGCGGACCGGGTGGACGCGATGGAGGACGACCTGCGGCGGGTCACCCCGGCCCAGTTCTTCCGCCTCGACGTCCCCGGCTGGTTCGGCGGCTGACCCGCCCCGCCCCGTACCCCGGCCAGGAATGTCAGCGGCGCTGAGCCGGTGCCGCCGAACGGCCGTGGAGGAGACGCCGCGGAATCAGTCGAGGCCGCCGTAGGAGTGCAGGCCCTCGAAGAAGATGTTCACCCCGAACAGGTTCATCAGCACGGTGAGGAAGCCGAGCACGGCGAGCCAGGCCACCACGTTGCGCTTCACGCTCGGCGTGGCCCGGGCGTGCAGGTAGCCGGCGTAGACCACCCAGGAGATGAACGCCCAGGTCTCCTTCGGGTCCCAGCCCCAGGGCCGGCCCCAGGCCGCCTCGGCCCAGATCGCCCCGGCGATCACCGCGAAGGTGAAGATCGGGAACGCGAAGGCGTGCAGCACGAAGGTCAGCCGTTCCAGGGCCGCCGCCGCAGGCATCCGCTTCGCCAGGGTGTACGGGAAGCTGCGCTTGCCCTGCTCGTAGCCGGCCCGCATCAGATACGCCACCGCCGGCACCACGCCGAGCAGCAGGATTCCGGAGGAGAAGACGATGGTCGAGACGTGGACGACGAACCAGTACGAGTTGAGCGCCGGCACCAGCGGCACGATCGGGGTGTAGAGCACCAACTCGGCGGTCGCCACCAGCAGCACCATCACCAGGGTGAGGAAGAGCCCGAGGCGGCGCAGCGACGGCCGCTTCCAGAGCACCACCAGCCAGCCGGTGACGCCGATCCAGGAGACCGTCAGCACGAACTCGTACATGTTGCCCCAGGGCATCCGGTCGGCGGCGAGGCCGCGGGTGACCAGGGCGCCGAGGTGCAGCAGGGCGCCGAGCGCGGTGGCGACGACGGCGATCAGACCGGCCAGCCGGGCGCGCCGGGCGGTGCGTTCGGCCGCCGCCGCACCGGGTGCCGCAGGTGGCTGCGGGGTCAGGCCCCCGGATCCGCCGACACCGGCGCCGACCAACTCCCGGGCGGGGACCGCCGCGGTGCGGGGGCGGGCGTTGCCGAGCGCGTACTCGACGGCGTGGCTGATCATCGCGACCAGGAACGCCAGGATCGTGAACGTGACCAGCTGGTCGGAGAGTGCGGACATCACTCGGCTCCTTCTCGCGCTCCGGCCGGGTCGCTCTCCTCGCGCTCCCGGTCGGCCCGCCCGTCACCACTGACCGCGGCGACGAGCTGCGCGAACTCGTCGGCGAACCCTGGATGGTCGGTGCGCGGCAACCCACCAGCCTCGACCAAGCTACTACCGCTCGTCGGAGATCCACCCGCGGGGTCGGCGGCACCGGCCGCGGGCGCGTCCCCGGCACCCGCCGGGAGCACCCGGAAGAAGACCCGACGACGTCGGCCGAACAGCGAACCCATCAGCCCGACCAGCAGGAATCCGGAGCTGACCAGCAGCAGCGCCTGGCCGGGGTCGTACCGCACGGAGAGGGTGATGTACGGCTCGGTGCCGAGGAACTCGAGCTTGGTGCCGTCGTCCAGCGTCCAGGTCTCGCCCGGCTTCAGCAGCTTGGTGCCGGCCTCCTTGAGCTTGCCGGCGCGCACCTGCCGCTGGTCCAGCGCGTAGACGGAGCCGGGGATGCCGGCGTCCAGCCCCAGGTTGCCCCGGTAGGCGGTCAGGTTGAGTGCCGGGTTGCGCTCGGTCGGGTACTCGGAACGCACGAAGGGGGCCGTCTGCGGGGCGGTCGGCAGGTAGAGGCCGGTGAACGCCATCTGGAGGCCCGGATCGCGCCGGCCGGTGGCCGGGTCGACGTTGGCGTCCGGGAAGGCGGCCAGGCCCTCGCTGGTCAGCCCGGCGTCGCCGGTGGTCAGGAACGGCACGGTGCTGGTCTGGCTGCGGCCGTACCGGTCGGTGTACCGGATCACCGGGGCGTAGCCGTGGCCCAGCAGGTAGACGCCGGCGCCGTCGATCCGCAGCGGCGAGTTGACCGAGAACTCGGCCGGCCGCCGCTCGCCGCCGGGCTCGTCGACGGTCACCGCGGCGTTGAAGAACTCCGGCTGCCCGGACTCCAGGAACCGGGCCTGGAAATCGTCGAGCCGAAGGCAGAAGCCGGGCAGGTCCTCGCTGCCCACCCGCGGGCCGAGCTTGGCTTCGGCGTACTGCTGGCGGGTGTTGCAGAACGCGTTCTCCTCGCCGGCCACGAGCAGCCGGTTGCCGCTCCAGCCGTACCAGGACCCCAGCGCGACGCCGACCAGCACGACCAGCATCGAGCTGTGGAAGAGCAGGTTGCCGGTCTCCTTGAGGTAGCCCTTCTCGGCGGAGACCTCGTCGCCGCGGACCACCACGCGCCAGCGGCGCCGGCGCAGCGTCTCGGCGATCGCCGCCGCCCCGCCGGCCGGCATGGGCAGCACCGCGTGCTGCGGCAGCCGGTCCAGCCGCTTCGGCGCGACCGGCGGCTTCGACCGCAGCGCCCGGAAGTGGTCGCGCAGCCGAGGGGTGATGCACCCGATCAGCGAGGTGAAGAGCAGCAGGTAGATCGCGGAGAACCAGACCGAGCCGAACGCCTCGAAGGCGCCGATCCGGTCGAGCACCGGGGCCAGGTCGGGATGTGCGGTGAAGTAGTCCCGCACGTCCTCCGGGTTGACTCCGCGCTGGGGCAGCACCGAGCCGGGGATGGCGGCGATCGCGAGCAGGAAGAGCAGCACCAGGGCGGTACGCATGCTGGTGAGCTGCCGCCATGAGTTGCGCAGCAGGGCCAGCAGCGGGTGGAACCGCCGCCGGGGCGCCTCGGCCGGTGGAGTGGCGTGCCGGTCGTCCACGGTCGTCATCAGATGCTCACCTCGCCCACGCCCACGGTGGTCTGCAACCAGATCACGAAGTTCTGCCACCCGCCGGTGACCAGCGCCAGGCCGATCAGGATCAGCAGGGCCCCGCCGATGCGGGTGACCCAGCGGCTGTTGCGCCGGACGGCGCGGAAGACCCCGAGCAGACGGTGGAAGCCCAGCCCGAAGACGACGAACGGCACCCCCAGCCCGAAGCAGTAGGCCACGGCCAGCACCACGGCCCGGTCGGTCTTGCCGGCCGCCGTGGCCATGCCGAGCACCGCGCCCAGGGTCGGACCGGTGCAGGGCAGCCAGCTCAGCGCGAAGACCGCCCCGAGGACCGGCGCCCCGAGCAGCCCGGCGGCGGGCAGCCGGTGGATGCGGAACTCGCGCTGCATGCCCGGCACCACGCCCAGGTAGCTCAGCCCGAGCACCACGACCAGCGCGCCGATGACGATCTCCAGCGTCCGCTCGTGGTCGAAGAACACCCGGCCGAAGCCGGCGAAGAGGATCGCGGTGGCGGTGAAGACCACGGTGAAACCGGCGATGAAGAGCAGCGTCCCGGCGAGCACCCGTCCCTTGACCGCGGCCACCGGCCGGGCGGTCACGGGTGCCGCGACAGCCACCGCGCCGTCGCCACCGGGTGGGGCCGCACCGCCGGCCGGCGGCTGCTCGGCCCGCGCCCGCCCCTCCAGGTCCGCGCCGGCGAGCCCGGTCACGTACGACAGGTAGCCGGGCATCAGCGGCAGCACGCACGGAGACAGGAAGCTGACCAGCCCGGCGAGTGCCGCCGCGCCGATGGCCAGCAGCAGGGGACCCGACTCGGCGACCTGGCGGAACGTCTCGCCCATCAGCGGGGACCGGCGGCCGGCTGCTCGGCAGCGATCCGCTCGACGATCGGTTGCAGGCCGTCCTGCTTGACGGCCGCCCGGATCACGGTGGCGACCCGGCCGTCGCGGTCGAGCACAACGGTGGCCGGGACGGTGTTCGGCGGGATCTCCAGGGCCAGCGCCAGCCGGCTCGGCGGGTCGAAGAGGCTCGGGTAGGTGACCCGGCCCTCCTCGAAGGCGATCGCCTTGTCCCGGCTGTCCTGCACGTTGATGCCGAGGAAGGTCACCCCGGAGGCCTTGGTGGCCTGGTAGGTGGCCTCCAGGTCGTCGGCCTCGGCCCGGCAGGGCGCGCACCACGAGCCCCAGAAGTTGAGCACGACCACCTGGCCGCGCGCCTCGGAGACGTCGTACCGGCCGCCGGTGAGCAGCTCACCGGCGATCTTCGGGGCGCTCGAGCGCTGGTCCGGCGCGCAGGCGACGATGCCGCCGTCGTTGGCGCAGCGGCTCTCCCCGCTCTCGGAGGAGCAGCCGACCAGCGCCGTCACGGCGGTGACGGCGGCGAGCAGGGCGGCGATCGGCCTCCGGGAACGCATCAGGCCCCCTTGGCCGTCCGGGCTGTCGTCGACATCGCGATCAGGTGCGCGGCGGGCTCGGAGTAGCCGATACCGGTGACCTTCGCACCGTCGAAGTGGAACGAGGTGAGGCTGGCCAGGCCGCACTGGCGGCGGCGCGGGTCGTGCCAGAGCCGCTTGCGCTCGACGTGGCGCCGCAGCGTCCAGATGGGCAGCTGGTGGGAGACGAGCACGGCCTCGCGCCCCTCGGCGGCCACCCGGGCGGCGTGCAGCGCGGCGAACATCCGCTCGGCGATGACCCGGTATGCCTCGCCCCAGGAGGGGGTGACCGGGTCGCGCAGCACCCACCAGTTGCGCGGATCGCGGAACGAGCCGTCGCCCGGCGAGACCTTCTTGCCCTCGAACCAGTTGGCGCTCTCGATCAGCCGCTCGTCCACCCCGACGGGGAGCCCGAACTGGGCGGCGATCGGCTCGGCGGTCTGCTGTGCCCGCTCCAGCGGACTCGCCACCACGTGCACGATCTCCCGCTCGGCGAGCGCCTGCGCGGCCGCCTTGGCCATCTGGACGCCCAGCTCCGACAGGCGGAAGCCGGGCAGCCGTCCGTACAGGATCTGGTCCGGGTTGTGCACCTCGCCGTGCCGCAGCACGTGGACAACCGTTGCGCTCACGTCCGTTACCCCCCCGTGCCCGCCGCTGCCGCCGCGTTCGCCGCCGTCGGCAGCGCGGCGGCGATCTGCTCCAGTGCGGCGTCGTCGATCGCCGCCGAGACGAACCACGACTCGAACGCGCTCGGCGGCAGGTAGACGCCGGCGGCGAGCATCGCGTGGAAGAACGCCTTGAAGGCGGGCACCTGCTGCGTGCGCGCGCTGTCGTAGTCACGCACCTCGGCGTCGGTGAAGAAGATCGAGAACATGTTGCCCGCGTACGACAGCCGGTGCGGGACGCCGGCGGCGGTCAGCGCGTCGGTGGCGAGCCGGCCCACGGCGGCGGCCGTGGCGTCCAGCTTGCGGTAGAGCGCGTCATCGGCCAGCCGGAGGGTGGCCAGGCCGGCGGCGCAGGCCAGCGGGTTACCGGAGAGCGTGCCGGCTTGGTAGACCGGGCCGGCCGGGGCCAGCCGGGCCATGATCTCGGCCCGCCCGCCGAACGCGGCGGCGGGCAGCCCGCCACCCATGACCTTCCCGTACGTCCAGAGGTCGGCGTCGGACGGGTCGAGGCCGTGCCAGCCGGCGCGGGAGACCCGGAAGCCGGTCATCACCTCGTCGACGATGAGCAGCGCCCCGTCGGCGTGGGCGATCGAGGCGAGCCGCTGGTTGAAGTTGTCCTGCGGGGCTACCACGCCCATGTTGCCGGCGGCGGCCTCGGTGATCACCGCGGCGATGTGCCGGCCCTCCTCGGCGAAGACCTTCTCCACCGCCGCCAGGTCGTTGTACGGCAGCACGATGGTGTCGCCCGCCGCCGCGCCGGTCACGCCGGGCGAGTCGGGCAGGCCGAGGGTCGCCACGCCGGAGCCGGCGGCGGCGAGCAGGCCGTCGGAGTGCCCGTGGTAGCAGCCGGAGAACTTGATGATCTTCGAGCGGCCGGTGAAGCCGCGGGCCAGCCGGATCGCCGACATCGTGGCCTCGGTGCCGGAGTTGACCAGCCGGACCTGCTCGACCGGGGTGCGGTCGACGATCTCGGCGGCCAGCTCGACCTCGCCCGGGGTCGGGGTGCCGAAGCTGGTGCCCTTGCCGGCGGCCTCCCGGACGGCCTCGACCACCTCGGGGTGGGCGTGGCCGAGGATCAGCGGCCCCCACGAGCAGACCAGGTCGACGTAGCGCCGGCCGTCGGCGTCGTGCAGCCAGGGACCCTCTCCCCGCACCATGAATCGCGGGGTGCCGCCGACGGCGCGGAAGGCGCGCACGGGGGAGTTCACCCCGCCCGGCACGATGGCCTTGGCGCGGTCGAACAGGGCCTCGGAGGCCGGTGCGTCGGCCGGGTAGCGGCCGGATCCGGCGGAAAAGATGTCGGTCACGATGCGGCCATTGTGTCAGCGCTGGAGCGGGAATCGGCAGCCACCCCGGGGCGGGGTTACCAGGCTCACCCCGGTGCGCGCGCCCGACGACCGAACAAGTCTCACCGGGCCGCTCGGTCGAGATCGCGATAGGCTGACCGGGTGGATCGTGCCGAACTGTCCATCACGATAGACCGGACAGGCGATGAAGCGCTGCTTCGCCTCGCCGGTGAGATCGACATGCTCACGGCCGGCCAGCTGTCGACCGTCGTCAACGAGGTGCTGGCCGATCCCCCGCCGCGCATCGTGCTCGACATGGGCGGTGTCACGTTCTGTGACTCCCAGGGCCTCGGCACGCTGGTCGTGCTCAGCCGCAAGGCCAGTCACGCCCAGACCCTCCTGGTGCTCAGCAACGTCGGCGACTTCCTGCTGCGCGTCCTGGACATCACCGGCCTGCGCTCCGCGCTGATGATCCGCAACGAGACCGCCCCCTGACCGTCGGCTCGACCGTGAGGTGGACGGCTCAGCCGCCGCCCACCTCACGACCTGATCAGGTGGTGGGGACGTCGCGGCGGCGGAAGCCCGCCAGGCCGGCCGCCGCGAGCAGGAGAGCCAGGGCGGTGAGGGCGATCAGCGGGGTGGCGGTCCACGAGTCGCCGAGCACCTGCGGGGTGTGCGTGAACGGGGACACGTCCAGCAGCCACCGGCTCAGCTCCAGCACCGCGCCGAGCTGGCCGAGCAGCACGCAGAGCACGAGCACCCCCCAGGCCACCGGGGCGTACCGGGGCAGCAGCCCGTAGAGCAGCACCGCCAGGCCGGCCAGCACCCAGGCCGCCGGCACCTGCGCCAGGCCCGCGCCGAGCATCCGGGACAGCTGGCCCGGCACGTCGCCCACGCTGATGCCGTAGGTGAGCCCGGTGGCGAGCCCGGCGACGGCCAGCACCACCACCGGCCCGGCCAGGGCGAAGAGCAGGTGCGAGGCGAGCCAGCGGGACCGGTGCACCCCGGTGGCCAGCAGCGGCTCCGCCCGTCCGGCGGCCTCCTCCGTACGCATCCGCAGCGCGGCGGCGATGCCGTAGCCCGCGGCGGCCAGCCCGACGAAGGCGAGCGTGCTGCCCAGGTACGCCTCGGCGAGCGCGGACGTACCGCCCAGCCGGCCCATGATCTCCTCCAGCTGGGCGTTGCCCTCGACCGACCGCCCGGCGGCCTCCGCCGCGCCGCCCAGGATCAGCCCGAGCAGCCCGAACCCGACCGACCAGCCGAGCAGCGCACCCCGGTGCAGCCGCCAGGCCAGCCCGAGCGGCCCGGACAGGCCCCGCCCGGCGTGGGCCGGCCCGAGCCGGGGCGGCAGCAGCCCGGCGCCGAGGTCGCGGCGCACCGACAGCGGGTACGCGAACGCGGCGAGCAGCACGGTCAACGCCACCGGCAGCGCCACCAGCCACCAGCGCTCCCCCTCGTAGGCCCGGATGCGCGGGGCCCAGCCCAGCGGCGAGAGCCAGCTCGGCCAGTCCCGCTCGGCGGTGTCCCCGGCGAGCCGGAGCGCGAAGGCCAGGCCGAGCAGCCCGACAGCGATCCCCCGCGCGCCGCCGGCCGCCTCGGTGAGCTGGGCGGCGAGACCACCCACGGTGGCGAAGACGATCCCCACCAGCGCGGTCGACAGCCCGTAGCCGAGCGAGCCGGCCATCGGCAGGCCGGTGGCGGCCAGGCCGGCCGCGGTGAGCAGGCCGAGCAGCAGGTTGGCCGCGTACGTGACCAGCAGCGCGGCGGTCAGGCCCGCGTACCGGCCGAGCACGGTGGCCCCGAGCAGTTCCCGGCGACCGTCCTCCTCCTCGGTGCGGGTGTGCCGGATGACGGTGAGCAGGCTGACCAGCCCGACGATCAGGGTGAGGAAGCCGCCCCGCTGGGCGGTGAGGGCGCCGACGCTGTCGCCGTAGACCGGCCCGAGCAGGGCGACGATCGAGGGGTTCGTCGCGGTGCCGGTGACGTACGCGGCCCGCTCGGCGGCGGTGGGGAAGAGCTCGAAGAAGCTCGTCGCGTACGTCATCGGCAGGACGGCCAGCACCAGCACCCAGAGCGGCAGCAGGACGCGGTCCCGGCGCAGGATCAGCCGGACCAGGTGGCGGGTGCCGGTGAGGGTGCTCATCGGTCCGCCCCGGCCGGCTCGTCGATCGTGCCGTAGTGCCGCAGGAACAGCTCCTCCAGCGTCGGCGGCTGGCTGACCAGGCTCCGTACGCCCAGCTCGGCCAGCCGGCGCAGCGCGGCGTCCAGCGCCGGGTTGTCCACGTCGAAGCGCACCCGGTTGCCCTCCACCCGCAGGTCGTGCACGCCCGGGAGGTCGGCCAGCCCGTCCAGCGGGGCGGCGATCTCGGCGTCGATGGAGGTGCGGTGCAGGTGGCGCAGTTCGGTCAGCGTCCCGGTCTCCACGTTCCGCCCGTTGCGGATGATGGTGACGCGGTCGCAGAGCGCCTCCACCTCGGCGAGGATGTGGCTGGAGAGCAGCACGGTCCGGCCGTCCTGGCGGGCCCGGCGCACCCACTGCTGGAAGACCTCCTCCATCAGCGGGTCCAGCCCCGAGGTCGGCTCGTCGAGGATGAGCAGTTCGACGTCGGAGGCGAGGGCGGCGACCAGGCCGACCTTCTGCCGGTTGCCCTTGGAGTAGGCCCGCCCCTTCTTGCGCGGGTCCAGCTCGAACGACTCCAGCAGCTCGGCGCGCCGCTTCGGGTCGAGCCCGCCGCGCATCCGGCCGAGCAGGTCGATCACCTCTCCGCCGGAGAGGTTGGGCCAGAGGGTCACGTCGCCCGGGACGTACGCCAGCCGGCGGTGCAGCGCGACCGCGTCGCGCCACGGGTCGCCGCCGAGCAGGCGGACGGCCCCCGCGTCCGCCCGCAGCAAACCGAGCAGCACCCGGATGGTGGTCGACTTGCCGGCCCCGTTGGGGCCGAGGAAGCCGTGCACCTCTCCGGCGCGGACGCTGAGGTCGAGGCCGTCGAGCGCCCGGGTCCGGCCGAAGGTCTTGACCAGGCCGGTCACCGCAATGGGAGTTTCCATACGTCAGAAGCTACACTCGTTTCACAAATTCGTGAATACTCTGAGAGCTGAGGCATAGTCGTTGTCCGACCCACAGTGAGGAGCACCCGCCGATGGCCGACGACCACCATCCGACCCCGGACGCCGAGGAGGTCCACCTCTTCGTCGAACGGATGGCGATGGCCTTCGCCGAGGTCGGGTTCCCCCGGATGGCCGCCCGGGTGCTGTTCACGGTGATGAGCGCCGACGAACCGCTGACCGCCGCCGAGATCGGCGAACGCCTCGGGGTCAGCGCGGCGGCGGTCTCCGGCGCCGTCCGCTACCTCACCCAGTTCGGCATGCTGCTGCGGGAGCCGGTGCCCCGTTCCCGCCGGGACCGCTACCGGGTGCCGGACAACCCCTGGTACGAGGCCACCGTCACCAAGACCGGCCTCTACAAGAACTTCATCGACATCGCCGCTGCCGGCGTCGACGCGCTGCACGGCCCGGCCACCCCGGGCGGCGAGCGGGTCGCCGAGATGCGCGACTTCTTCGTCTTCGTCCAGGAGGAGATCGACGCCCTCGGCGAACGCTGGCGCGCCCGCCGCGCCGCGACCGGCCACCCACCGCGCTCCGACTGACCCGCACCTACCGAGAAAGAGTGGCCATCCGCGCGGGAATGGCCACTCTTTCTCGGTAACTGCGGGGTCTTCGCCAGGGGTCAGGGGGTGGTGCTGCCCCAGCGGGCCTGTTCGAGGAGGTCGACGGCGCGGTCGCGGGTGTCGAGGTCGTCGTTGCCGCGCAGCAGGGAGGTGGCCTCGTCGACGGCGTCGGTGAGCACCCGCCACTGGGCGTCCCGCTCCCGCACCAGGTCGGACTGGGCGGCCAGCTGCCGGGTCTTCACCCACAGCTCCACGAAGACCGACACCTTCGCCCGCAGCACCCACGGGTCGAAGGGCTTGGTGAGGTAGTCCACCGCGCCCACCGCGTAGCCGCGCAGGGCGAGCTGCGCGTCCTTGTCGGCGGCGGTGAGGAAGATGATCGGCACGTGCCGGGTCCGCTCCCGCCGCTTGATGTGGCTGGCGGTCTCGAAGCCGTCCATGTCCGGCATCTGGGCGTCCAGCAGGATCACCGCGAAGTCGTCCACCAGCAACTGCTTCAGCGCCGCCTCGCCACTCTCCACGGCCACCGACTGCACCGGAAGCCCCTGGAGGATCGCCTCCAGGGCCATCAGGTTCTCCCGCCGGTCGTCCACCAGCAGCGCCTTGGCTGTCTGTGTCACGAATTCTCCTCGCCTCGGCGGCCGCCGATCCACGACGCCATCCGCTCAATCAGCTCGTCCAGGTCGACCGGCTTGGTGATGTAGTCACTGCCCCCGGCCGCGAGCGCCGACTCGCGGTCACCCGGCATCGCCTTCGCCGTCAGGAAGACGATCGGCAGATCCGCGAAGCGGTGGTTGCGGCGAATCTGCCTCGTGGTCTCGTACCCGTCCTGGTCCGGCATCATCGCATCCATCAACACGATGTCCACCTCCGGATGCTCGGCCAGCAGGCGGACACCGTCCGCCCCGTTGTCCGAGTACAGCACGGTCATGCCGTGCAGCTCCAACGCGGAGGTCAGCGCGAACACGTTCCGCACGTCGTCGTCGACGATCAGCACGGTGGCGCCGTCGAGCTGCCGGGTGGCCGGCGCCTCCGGCGGCTCGGGCAGCAGCTCCATCGGCGGCATCAGCAACGACGAGGGCAGGCCCGCGCGCTGCGGGGACGGGGGCTGCGGCGCCACCACCGCGTCCGGAGCCAGCACATCGGGTACGAAGAGGGTGAAGGTCGAGCCCTGACCGGGCGCCGACGTGACGGTGATCGTGCCGCCCAGCAGCCGCGCCAGGTCCCGGCTGATCGACAACCCCAGCCCGGTGCCGCCGTAGCGGCGGCTGGTGGTGCCGTCGGCCTGCTGGAACGCCTCGAAGATCAGCGACAGCTTGTCGTCCGAGACGCCGATGCCGGTGTCGATCACGGTGAACGCGATCACCTGCCGGGCGTTGGTCAGCGCCGGCACGTCGAAGACGGCGTTCTCCGGCGCCGGCGCGATCCGCAACGTCACCGCGCCGTTGTCGGTGAACTTGATCGCGTTGGAGAGCAGGTTGCGCAGGACCTGCTGCAACCGCTGGGCGTCGGTGACCAGCGCCGGCGGCAGCTCCTTGGCCACCCGTACCTGGAAGTCCAGGCCCTTCTCCTCGGCCTGCGGGGCGAACGCCTGCTCGACGTACCCGCGGATCTCGTCGAACCGGATCTCGGTCGGCTGGACGTCCATCCGGCCCGCCTCGATCTTGGACAGGTCCAGGATGTCGTCGATCAGGGAGAGCAGGTCGGAGCCGGCGCTGTGGATGGTGCGGGCGAACTCGATCTGCTTGCGGCTCAGGTTCTGCTCCGAGTTCTCGGCCAGCAGCCGGGCCAGCAGCAGCAGCGAGTTCAGCGGGGTCCGCAGCTCGTGGCTCATGTTGGCCAGGAACTCCGACTTGTACGCCGAGGCCCGGGTGAGCTGCTGCGCCTTCTCCTCCAGGCCGAGCCGGGCCAGTTCGATCTCCCGGTTCTTGGTCTCGATGTTGCCCTTCTGCTCGGAGAGCAGCTTGGCCTTGTCCTCCAGCTCGGCGTTGGTGCGCTGCAACTCGGCCGACTGGTCCTGCAGCTCCAGGGCCAGCCGCTGCGACTGCGCCAGCAGCTCCTCGGTACGCCGGTTGGCCTGGATGGTGTTGACCGCGATGCCGGTGGTCAGCACCAGCCGCTCCAGGAACGCCAGGTGCAGCTCGGAGAAGCGCGCCACGCTGGCGAACTCGATCACGCCGAGCAGCTCGCCCTCGAAGAGGACCGGGAGCACGACCAGGTCGGCCGGGGGCGTCTCGGCCAGCCCGGAGCGCAGGGTGAGCCGCCCGTCGGGCAACGCGTTCACCCGGATCGTGCGGCGCGACAGTGCCGCCTGACCGACCAGCCCCTCCCCGGGCCCGAAGGTCACGTCGTGGCCCCGGGCCACGTAGCCGTACGAGGCGGTCAGCCGCAGCCGCATCACGCCGTCGGAGGTGTCCGCCAGGAAGAACGCGCCGAGCTGCGCGTCGACCAGCGGGGTCACCTCCATCATGATCATGCGGCAGACCTCGCCGAGGTCGCGCTGGCCCTGGAGCAGCCCGCCGATGCGGGCCAGGTTGGAGTCGAGCCAGCCCTGTTCGGCGTTCTTCTTGGTCGTCTCCCGGAGGGTGACGATCATCTGGTTGATGTTGTCCTTCAGCTCGGCGACCTCGCCCTGCGCCTTGACCGCGATCCGCTGGGTCAGGTCGCCCCGAGTCACCGAGGTGGACACCTGGGCGATCGCCCGCAGCTGAGTGGTGAGCGTCGAGGCGAGCTGGTTGACGTTCTCCGTCAGGTCACGCCAGGTGCCGGAGACGCCCTTCACCTGGGCCTGACCACCCAGCTTGCCCTCGATGCCGACCTCGCGGGCCACCCGGGTCACCTCGTCGGCGAACGACGAGAGCTGGTCCACCATCGTGTTCACGGTCGACTTCAGCTCCAGGATCTCGCCCTGCGCGTCCACCGTGATCTTCTGCGACAGGTCACCCTTCGCCACCGCCGTGGTGACCGAGGCGATGTTGCGGACCTGGCTGGTCAGGTTCGACGCCATCGAGTTCACGTTGTCGGTCAGGTCCCGCCACGTACCCGAGACGCCCTTGACCTGGGCCTGACCACCCAGCTTGCCCTCGGTACCCACCTCGCGGGCCACCCGCGTCACCTCGTCGGCGAACGACGAGAGCTGGTCCACCATCGTGTTCACGGTCGACTTCAGCTCCAGGATCTCGCCCTGCGCGTCCACCGTGATCTTCTGCGACAGGTCACCCTTGGCGACGGCGGTGGAGACCTGGGCGATGTTGCGGACCTGGGCGGTCAGGTTCGACGCCATCGAGTTCACGTTGTCGGTCAGGTCCCGCCAGGTGCCGGCCACGCCGCGCACCTGGGCCTGGCCGCCGAGTTTGCCCTCGGTGCCCACCTCGCGGGCCACCCGGGTCACCTCGTCGGCGAACGACGAGAGCTGGTCCACCATCGTGTTGACCGTGGACTTCAGCTCCAGGATCTCGCCCCGGGCGTCCACCGTGATCTTCTGCGACAGGTCACCCTTCGCCACCGCCGTGGTGACCGAGGCGATGTTGCGGACCTGGCTGGTCAGGTTCGACGCCATCGAGTTCACGTTGTCGGTCAGGTCCCGCCACGTACCCAGGACGCCCTTGACCTGGGCCTGACCACCCAGCTTGCCCTCGGTACCCACCTCGCGGGCCACCCGGGTCACCTCGTCGGCGAACGACGACAGCTGATCCACCATCGTGTTGACGGTGTTCTTCAGCTCCAGGATCTCGCCCTGCGCGTCGACGGTGATCTTCTGGCTCAGGTCGCCCTTCGCCACCGCCGTGGAGACCTGCGAGATGTTGCGGACCTGGCTGGTCAGGTTGCCGGCGAGCTGGTTGACGTTCTCCGTCAGGTCACGCCAGGTGCCGGAGACCCCACGCACCTGCGCCTGACCACCCAGCTTGCCCTCGATGCCCACCTCACGGGCCACCCGGGTCACCTCGTCGGCGAACGACGACAGCTGATCCACCATCGTGTTGACGGTGTCCTTGAGCTCCAGGATCTCGCCCTGCGCGGCCACGGTGATCTTCTGCGACAGGTCACCCCGGGCCACCGCGGTGGAGACCTGGGCGATGTTGCGCACCTGCGAGGTCAGGTTCGACGCCATCGAGTTGACGCTGTCGGTCAGGTCCTTCCAGGTGCCGGCGACGTTCGGCACCTCCGCCTGGCCGCCCAGCTTGCCCTCGGTGCCCACCTCGCGGGCCACCCGGGTCACCTGCTCGGCGAAGAGCCGCAGGGTGTCGGTGAGCGAGTTCATCGTGTCGGCCAGCTCGGCGACCTCGCCGCGCGCCCCGACCGTGATCTTCTGCGACAGGTCGCCCTTGGCCACCGCCGTCGCCACCTGTGAGATCGATCGCACCTGGCCGGTCAGGTTCGACGCCATGGTGTTCACCGAGTCGGTGAGGTCCTTCCAGGTGCCGGCGACGCCCCGCACGTCGGCCTGCCCACCGAGCTTGCCCTCGGTGCCCACCTCGCGGGCCACCCGGGTCACCTCGTTGGAGAAGGACGACAGCTGGTCGACCATCGTGTTGACCGTGCGGCCGATGCGCAGGTACTCGCCGCGCAGCGGGCGGCCGTCGATCTCCAGCGCCATGTGCTGGGAGAGGTCACCGTCGGCCACCGCCACGATCACCCGGGCGATCTCGGTGGTCGGCCGCCCCAGGTCGTCGATCAGCGAGTTGATCGCCCGCTGCCCCTCCGCCCAGGAACCGTCGAACCCCTCCTCGTCCAGGCGTTCGGTGAGCCGGCCGTCCCGGCCGACGATCCGGCTGATCCGGCGCAGGTCCAGGTGCTGCCGCTCCTGGATCGACACCACGTCGTTGAAGGCGTCCGCGACCTCACCGGCCGCACCCGCCCGCCGGGGCAGCCGGACCTTGAAGTCGCCGCCCCGCACCCGGCGCAGCGCCTCCGTCAGCTCGACGAGAAGCGCCGAGTGCTCGGAAGCGGACGGATCCGCGGTCACCGACTGTTTCGCGCTCATCATTCCTCGCTCAGCTCGGGGCCTCCGGCGCTTGCCGACACGCCGCCATCCCATCATTGTGCCCGCGTAAGTGTCGATGCCACGGACGCGAAGTGCGCGCCACGCCCGGTGTGGCACCGTCCGTGCTCGGGGGTCCGGGTTGGCACCCGGCCGACGGCGGTGGAGGATACGAGGGTGTCAGCGGAGACGGGGCCCGCGACGAACGGGGGCCGGGACGAGCACGTCCGGCGCGTCCGGCTGCCCGCCGACCGGCGTACGCCGGCCGCGGCCCGGGCGCTGGTCCGTTCCGTGCTGGCCGAGGCCGACCTCGACGACCTGCTCAACGAGGCGCTGCTGCTGACCACCGAACTCTCCACCAACGCGGTGGAGCACGCCCGCACCGAACTGGACATCGAGGTCGTCGCCGACCCGGCCGGGCTCACGGTGACCGTCTCCGACTTCGCCACCGGGCCGGTGGACGAGCTGGTGGTCGGCACCCGCACCGACACCGAGGACATCAGCGAGGTCTCCGAGCGCGGCCGCGGCCTGCTGCTGGTCGACCACTTCGCCAGCCGCTGGGGGACGACCTACCTGCGCACCGGCAAGGGGGTCTGGTTCCGGCTGGACCGCCCCGGCGTCACGCCGGCCGGCCCGACGGCGATGGACCACGTCCCCGCCGGCGGCGGGGAGGGCACCGTCCCGGTGAATTCCGCGCCGAGCGCCGCCGCGATGAGCGAGCTGACCCAGACCAGTCCCGACCCGAACGCCGACGACCCGCTGCCCGACTTCGCCGCCGACCTGCTGACCCGGGTCGCCGAGATGGTGGGCGCCGCCGGCGGCGTGGTCCGGCTGGACCGGGGCGACGGGCAGGGCGTCCAGCCGCTGGCCCGGTACGGCCGCCAACCCCGCCCCGGCAACGATCTGCTCCAGGTGCCGTTGGCGGTGCACCGCCCGTACGCCGGGGAGCTGGAGCTGGACGCGGCACCCTCGGCGTACGCGCGACCGCTCGCCGTGCTCGCCGCCGAGCGGCTGTCGCTGCACCTGGAGAACGACCGGCTGCGCCGGGCGGACGTCCGCCGGCAGGCGTGGCTGACCTTCCTCGCCGAGGCCAGCGAGCTGCTCGCCCAGTCGCTGGACGTCGAGCTGACGATGGCGCTGATCCCGCAGCTGGTGGTGCCCCGGCTCGGCCAGTGGTGCGCGGTGCACACCACCGACGAGTGGGGACGGCTGCGGCTGGCCGCCTCCAGCCACGCCGACGAGTCGATGCTGCCGCAGCTGCACAAGGTGCTCGAGGAGATCGGCCCGGACTCGGTCCAGGCCCGGCTGCGGGAAGCGTCCCGCAGCGGCACGCAGGCGCCGCTGGGCCCCCCGATGGAGGGCTTCGCCGTGCCGTTGATCGCCCGTGGTCAGCGGCTGGGCACCCTGGCCGTGGGGCGGCACCTGCGGCACCGGCACGACCCGGACGAGGTCGCCGTCCTGGAGGACGTGGCCCGCCGGGCCGCCCTCGCCATCGAGAACGCCCGCATCCACGCCGAGCGGCGCCGGGTGGCCCAGACCCTCCAGCAGTCGCTGCTGCCGCCGGTGCTGCCGGTGGTGGAGGGGATCGGCTTCGCCGCCGAGTACGTCCCCACCGGCGACGACGCCGAGGTCGGCGGCGACTTCTACGACGTGCTGCCGCTGCCCGACGGGCGCTGGCTGGTGGTGGTCGGCGACGTCTCGGGCAAGGGCGTGCAGGCGGCGGCCGTCACCGGCCTGGTGCGGGACGTGATCCGGGTGCTGGTCGGCGACGGCAAGCCGCTGCCCGAGGTGCTGTCCCGGCTGAACGAGACGCTGGTGGAGCGCGGCGGCGGGCGCTACTGCACGCTCGCGCTGGCCGCCGTCGGGCCGGGCCGGTACGGGCAGCTCGACGTCGCGCTGCACCTGGCCGGCCACGACCGGCCGGTGCTGCTGCGCGGCACGGGTGGCGCCTCCTTCGTGGGCGCCGGCGGCACCGCGCTGGGCCTGATCGACACGATCACCTCGCCGACGGCGGAGATCCCCCTCGGGCCCGGCGACTCGCTGGTCTTCTACACCGACGGGGTGACCGAGCGCCGGCGTGGCCGGGAGCTGTTCGGCGTCGACCGCCTCCGGGACGCCGCCGCCCCGCTCGCCGGGTACTCGGCCGACGTGGTCGCCGCCCGGCTGCGCGCCACCGCGATCAACTTCTCGGTGGAGGCACCTCGGGACGACATCGCCATCCTGGTGCTGCGCAACGACAATCTCTGACGGTCGCGCCCGCCCGGAGACCCGGTTTGCGGCGAGTCGGGGTGTCCCGGCGGCCGGAAGCCCGACTCGCCGCAAACCGGGGGTCGAGCACCGCTCGCGCTGACCGTGCCGCGCCGCTCAGAGGCCGCCCGGCAGGCGGCCCGGGGCGAGCCGCCGGTGCGGGTCGAGATGGTCCTTCGCCGCGCGGAGCCGTGGAATCACCGCCGCCTCACCCCACACGTCGACGGCCTGCCGTACGGGCGCGGGGGCGCTGACCACCACGCACCGCCCCCGCCGGGCGAGCAGCACCCCGCGCACGGCGGCGAGGATCGAGGCGACCCGCTCGCCGGGCAGCGCCCCGGGCAGGGCCGCGTGCACCACCCCCAGGCCGGCGGAGCCGCGTACCGGGACGGGGGCACCGGCCGCGTCGCGCAGCGCGTAGACGGCGGCGTGCAGGTCGGTGATCGGCACCTCGAGGCGCAGCGCGGTGTCGCCGGGCCCGAACGGGTAGCGCCGCCACCACGGCGGAGCCGCGTCGTGCACGCTGGCCTGGCCCTCGAAGAGGGCCAGCAGCCGCTCGGTCCGCTCGGTGACGTCGGCCGGGCCTCCCTCGATCAGGACCGCCAGGGTGCCGGCGCCGCCCCGGGCCGCCGACACCCCGCCCGGCCGGCCGGCCATCGAGGGGTGGTTGGCGCGGGCTGCCGCCAGCGACGGGTGCGCCGGCCGCTGCGACCGGGAGCCGACGGCGGGCAGGTCGAGCTCGACGGCGGCCGGGTCGAGGCGGGCGGCGAGCACCGCGCGCACCAGATCGTGCACCTCCAGCGGCGTCCACACCGGCCGGGTCACCCAGACCCGGCTGGCCGGGTCGGCCTGCACCCGCATGGTGGCCGAGACCAGCACCCCGAGCCCGCCGTGTGAGCCGCAGAGCAGCCGGCCCACGTCGAGCCCGACCGGGGCGGGCCCGGCCGGCGGCTCCGCCGGGCCGGCGCTGACCAGCTCGCCGTCGGCGTCCAGCCAGCGCAGTCCGACGAGCTGCTCGCAGGCGGTGCCGTAGCGGTGGCGCAGCGGGCCGGCCTCGTCGGCGGCGAGCACCCCGCCGACGGTGGCGCCGGGCGAGGGCGGATCCAGCGGCAGCCGCCGGCCGGTGCGCTCCAGGATGGACTGCACCGCGCGCAGCGGGGTGCCGGCGCCGATCTCGGCGACCGGCGAGCCGACCGGCTGATGACCGAGGCCGGCGAGCCGGCCGGTGTCGAGCATGACGTCGACCCGCTCCGGGGCGGCACCCCAGTCGATCTTCGTGCCGGCGCCCCGGGGCACCACGCTCAGGTCGTGCCGGGCGGCCAGCCGCAGCACCTCGGCGGCGCCCTCGGCACCCCCGGGCACCGCCACCCAACGGGCCGCTCGCCCGGCGACCTCGTCGGCCGCGCCCGCGAAGCGGGCGAAGGAGGGACCGCAGATCGCGGTGAGCCGTCGGGTGATCTCCATTGCGCCGGTGGATCGTGCCGCTGCCGCCATGCCGGTCATCGTACACATGTTCGAAAGACCTGGCGGCGGGTCGGGCGACGAGGCCGGGCCACGGGCGGCGCCCGGCCGGTAACGTGACGCCCGTGACCAAGAAGACCGCCGCGCCCGTCGCGAACCGGGTGCCCGCCGAGCGCACCCACCACGGCGACACCGTCATCGACGAGTACGCCTGGCTCGCCGTCAAGGACGACCCGGCGACGATCGCCCACCTGACCGCCGAGAACGCGTACACCGAGGCCCGCACGGCGCACCTGGAGGGGCTGCGCGCGGAGCTGTTCGAGGAGACCCGCCGGCGCACCCAGGAGACCGACCTGTCGGTGCCCAGCCGCAAGGGCGGCTACTGGTACTACACCCGCACCGTCGAGGGCCAGCAGTACGGCGTGCACTGCCGCCGGGCGGTCCGCGACGGCGAGACCACCCCGCCGGTCAGCGCGGACGGCGCCCCGCTCGACGGCGAGGAGGTGCTGCTCGACGGCAACCTGCTCGCCGAGGGGCAGGACTTCTTCGCCCTCGGCGCGTTCGACGTCAGTCCCGACGGGCGCTGGCTGGCGTACTCGACGGACTTCTCCGGCGACGAGCGGTTCACCCTGCGCATCAAGGACCTGACCACCGGCGAGCTCCTCGCCGACGAGGTGCCCGGCACCTTCTACGGCACCGCCTGGTCGGCGGACGCCTCGGTGCTCTTCTACGTCACGGTGGACGAGGCGTGGCGGCCCGACCGGGTGTGGCGGCACGTCGTCGGCACCCCGTCGGGCGAGGACGTGGTGGTGCACGCCGAGGACGACGAGCGGTTCTGGGTCGGCGTCGACCTGACCCGCTCCGAGCGCTTCGTGGTCATCGACATCCACAGCAAGGTCACCAGCGAGGTCCGGGTGATCCCGGCGGGCAACCCCACCGGTGAGCCGGCCGTGATCGCCCCGCGCCGGCAGGGTGTCGAGTACACCGTGGAGCACCACGGGCACCGCTTCCTGATCCTGCACAACGACGGCGCGGAGGACTTCGCGCTGGCGTACACCTCGGCCGACGCGCCGGGCGACTGGGTGCCGCTGATCGAGCACTCCCCCGGCACCCGGCTGGAGTCGGTCGACGCCTTCTCCGACCACCTCGTCGTCTCGCTGCGCAGCAACGGCCTCACCGGGCTGCGGGTCATCCCGGTCGGCGACGGCGACGCGCACGACATCGACTTCCCGGAGCCGATCTACAGCGTCGGGCTGGACGCCAACCCGGAGTACCGCACCCGGGAGATCCGGCTGCGCTACACCTCGCTGGTCACCCCCGACTCCGTGTACGACTACGACCTGGTCACCCGGCAGATGGTGCTGCGCCGGCGCAAGCCGGTCCGGCCGGGACCGGACGGGCGGGCGTACGACCCGGCCGACTACGAGCAGCACCGCGACTGGGCGCTCGCCGACGACGGCACCCGGGTGCCGATCTCGCTGGTCTGCCGGGCCGGCACGCCGAAGGACGGCTCCGCCCCCTGCGTGATCTACGGGTACGGCTCCTACGAGGCCAGCATGGACCCGTGGTTCTCCATCGCCCGGCTCTCCCTGCTCGACCGGGGCGTCGTCTTCGCCGTGGCGCACATCCGCGGCGGCGGTGAGCTGGGCCGGCGCTGGTACGACGAGGGCAAGCTGCTCGCCAAGAAGAACACCTTCACCGACTTCGTCGCCTGCGCCCGGCACCTGGTCAAGGCCGGCTGGACGGCCACCGACCGGCTGGTCGCCCGGGGCGCCTCGGCCGGTGGGCTGCTGATGGGCGCGGTGGCCAACCTGGCCCCCGACGCGTTCGCCGGGATCGTCGCGCAGGTGCCCTTCGTGGACGCGCTCACCTCGATCCTCGACCCGTCCCTGCCGCTGACCGTCACCGAGTGGGAGGAGTGGGGCAACCCGCTGGCCGACCCGGAGGTGTACGCGTACATGAAGTCGTACACCCCGTACGAGAACGTCGCGGCCGTCGACTATCCGGCAATTCTTGCGGTGACCAGCCTCAACGACACCCGGGTGCTCTACCACGAGCCGGCGAAGTGGATCGCCCGGCTGCGGGCGCTCGCCCCGCAGGGCGACTACCTGCTCAAGACCGAGATGGGCGCCGGGCACGGCGGCCCCAGCGGCCGGTACGACGCCTGGCGCGAGGAGGCGTTCATCAACGCCTGGGTCCTCGACAAGCTCGGCCGCGCCTGAGGCCGCCCGGGTTGACCAGCCACGACCAGGGCCGGGCGGACGAGGAGCCGCCCGGCCCGGACGTACCCTCGCCGGAAGCGGAACCGGACGCGGAGGCGGAGGCGGAACCGGAACCGGAACCGGGTGCGGCCCGGCGCGGGCCGGCCTGGCTGATCGTCGGCGTGGTCGCCGGCGCCCTGCTGGTCTGCTGCTGCTCGGCGGTGCTCGGCCTGGCCCTCTCCTGGTCCGCCGGCCTCTTCGGCCCGCGCTGACCCGCCGACCTGAAGTCCCCGGCCGGTCAGCGCGGGTGGCCGGGCGGGGCCGCGCCGACCAGCGCCGCCGCCTCGCCGGTGCGGACCATCCGCTGCCACCGCAGCCGGTTGCCGATCACCGCGGTGACCGTCGACTGCACCACCACCAGGTACATCACCTGCCGGTAGACCAGCTGCTGCAGGGGCAGCGCCCAGAGCGGACCGAAGCGCTCCCGATCCAGCCGCAGCGCGTACGCGGCGGTCAGCGCCTGGAGCAGCAGCAGCCCCAGCCAGGCCAGCACCAGCGTCGACCAGGGCAGGAAGAGCAGCCCGTAGACGGCGTACACGTCGACCGCGGGGGCGGCCAGCGGCAGCACGATCTGGAACACCGTCAGGTACGGCAGGCCCCGCCGGCCCAGCTTGCCCCCGGCCCCCGGCTCGCGCAACGCGTGCCGGTGCTTCCACATCGCCTGCATGGTGCCGTAGCACCAGCGGTACCGCTGCCGCCAGAGCTGCCGCAGCGAGGAGGGCGCCTCGGTCCAGGCGATCGCCGCCTCCTCGTACACCACCCGCCAGCCGGCCCGGAGCACCTGCATGGTGAGGTCGGTGTCCTCGGCGAGCGTGTCCGAGGGGACACCGCCGACGGCGAGCAGCACCTCGCGGCGGAACGCGCCGATCGCGCCGGGAATGGTCGGCATGCACTCCAGCACGTCGTACATGCGGCGGTCGAGGTTGAAGCCGATCACGTACTCCAGGTGCTGCCAGCGGCCCAGCAGTCGGCGCCGGTTGGCGACCTTGGTGTTGCCGGAGATCGCCCCGACGCCCGGGTCGGCGAAGCCCTGCACCAGCCGGTGCACGGTGTCCGGCTGGAAGACGGTGTCCCCGTCGACCAGCACCAGCAGGCCGGCGCGCGCGACCCGGATGCCGGTGTTCAGCGCAGCCGGCTTGCCGGCGTTGGCCTGCCGGACGACCCGTACCCCGCGCAGGCCCATCCGCTCGACGATGTCGGCGGTGCCGTCGGTGGAGCCGTCGTCCACGACGATCACCTCCAGCGCCGGGTACGCGCTGGCGACCAGCGACCGGACCGTCGCCGCGATGTTCGCCGCCTCGTTGTACGCGGGCACGATCACCGAGACCGGCGCGGTGATCGGCGGCCGGGGGTGCCGGGGGCGGCGTACCCGGCGGACGTGCAGTTGCGCGCAGGTCACCTGCACGGCGAGCCGGGCGATGCCGAACACCAGCGCGACGGCGAGCAGGCCGTTCATCGCGGTGGCCGCCCACTCCGCCCCGGTCTGGGTCCAGCGCAGCGCGTGGCCACTCAGCCGGGTGCCGACGCCGGCCGCAACGGTGGACGGCGGTGCGTCGACGCCCGCGGAGACGGTGGTGAACCGGTAGCCCTGCTTCGACAGCCGGGTGAGCAGCTGGTCCACGGCCGCCACGGTCTGGGCCCGGTCACCGCCGCCGTCGTGCATGAGCACCACCGCGCCCCGTCCCGGCTGCGGAGTCGCCGACCGGACGATCGCGGGTACGCCGGGACGCTGCCAGTCCTTGGTGTCGAGGTCGGCGAGCACGGCCACGTGCCCGCTGCCGGCGGCGGCACGCAGCGCGTCGTACCCGGCGGCGGTCAGCGTCGGGGTGGTGGACGAGAAGGGAGGCCGGAGCAGGGTGACCTCCCGGCCGGTGGCCGCGGCGATCGCCTTGCGGGTCAGCGACAGCTCCAGCTCCGCCCGCCACCCGGGGACCGTGGCGAGGTCGGCGTGGGTGTAGGTGTGCGAGCCCAGCTCGTGCCCCTCGTCGAGGATCCGCCGCACCAGCTCGGGGTGCTCGTTGACCCGGGAGCCGACCACGAAGAAGGTGGCGTGCGCCCCGTGCCGGCGCAGCACGTCGAGCAGCTCGGGGGTCCACCGCGGGTCCGGCCCGTCGTCGAAGGTGAGCGCCACCGTGCGGTCGGGCATCCGCCGGCTGACCGGCTCCGGCTGGTCCAGCCGCACCACCGGCCCGCCGTCGGTGACCGTCCTCGGGCCGGGCGCGTCCGGGGCGGCGGACCGCCCCGAGCCGCCGCTGAGCCCGGTGACCAGCCCGTTGACGGTGAGCGCGGCGAGCAGCAGGAGCAGGCCGAGCAGGAGCAGCACCCAGTGGGCCCGCGGGTCTCGGCGGGCGACGTGGCGCGCCACGGTCAGCGGGGCTTGCCGGGCGAGCGGCCGGGCTTGGCGGTACGCCGCTCGTCACCCTGGCCGGGCACGTCGGCGGACGGCTGGGATCCCGGGCGGGCGGTCGTGGCAACGGACGGACCGGCCGTCCGGGTGGGCGTCGGAGCGGTGCTGGTCACGGTAGACGGTCGCGACGAGGGCGTCGGGCCGGCCGGCTGGCCCAGTTCCTCCGGGGCGTCCACGCCCGCTTCGACCGGTGGCCGCGCCCGGGGGTCGGTCCAGCCCGGCAGCGGCACGGTGCTGCCGCCGAAGATCCCGGCCGCGATCAGCCCGATGCTGGTGAGCAGGCCGAGCCCCATCGCGGTGCCGGCGATCGTCATGAGGCGGCGCCGCTTCCCGGTCCGGTCGACGAACACCGGCGGCGCGCCGCCCGGCTGGTTGTGCATCTGGTGATCTCCCTGCGCCGCCGCCCGCGGTTACACCCCGCCGGCGGGCTTCCGGAGTCACAAGCGCCGCGACCACACCCGGCGTTACGCCCTCAGGCCGTACGCAGCTCCTCGACCGCCGTGCCGGCGCGCAGGAAGAGCAGGCCGACCCCGACGGTGACCAGCACCGCGGCCAGGGCGCCGGCGCCGACCAGGGCCAACTGCCCCAGCGGTACGTCCGCCGTGACCGTCACCTCGGGCACCCACTCGGTCCGCAGGTACTGCGCCCGGGTCGCCGGGTCCGCGCAGAGCGGCCCGGCCGCGTCGCAGACCTCGGTGGAGTAGCCACCGGCGGTCGCGGTGCGACCTGCGACGCCCCGGCTGAGCAGCAGGCCCACGGTGAGCGCGAGCCCGACCGCCGGCACCGCCGGGGCCAGCGCCTGCCAGGCGATCGACCGGCCGAGGGTGCCCCGGGGCACCCCGGTGGCGACCAGCGCCGCGTACGCCCGGCGCCGCGCGACGATCCCCTCGACCAGGGCGACGATCAGGCCGCCGGCGGCGATCGCCATGGCCACGCCGACCGCCAGGTCGACCAGGCCGATGGTGCGCAGGTAGAAGTCGTCGCCGCCGGCGAAGCCCTGGCCGGTGCGGCGTTCGAGCTCAGCGTGTGCCCGGTAGGTCGCCCGCATCCCGGCCGCGCCGCCGCCCACGATCACCGTCGCCAGCAGGGCGGCGAAGGTACGGCTGCCGGCCCACGGGTCGCTGGTCAACCGGCGGGACGCCAGCAGCGCGGCCGGCCGCCGGGCGTACCGGTGCAGCAACCGGCCGGCGGTGTACGACAGCCAGCCGGTGCCGACCACCACCCCGATGATCGCGGCGAGCGCGCCCCCCAGCAGCAGCAGGGGCAGCAGCGCCGGCGGTTCCCGGTGCCGCTCCTGGTACCAGTCGAGCACCGGGTCGAACGCGGCGAAGGCGGCGAGGCCGGCGACGATCAGCACGCCGGCCCACGGACCGGGGGCACGCTCGCGGCGGACCTTGCGCACCACGCCGAAGGGGGTGGCGGTGACCCGGCGCAGCAGCACCGCGCCGACCAGCGCCGCAACCAGCGGCAGCCCGAGCACCACCGCCACGATCACGCCGGTGTCCGGGAGCACGTCGGTGGGGAGCGCGAGCCGGCCCCGCGCGTCCGGCCGATGGAGCACCTGCCGTCCGGCGAGGAAGACGGCCAGCCCGAGCAGGGTGCCGAGGAGGCCGGCCAGGCCGGTCTCCAGCACCGCGAGCCGGGTGACCTGCCCGGGGGTGGCCCCGGCCAGGCGCAGCGCGGCGAGCCGCCGGTCCCGGGCGGGGGCCCCGAGCCGGGCGCACTGCCCGGCCAGCGCGAGCACCGGCACGGTGAGCAGGAGCAGCGCGATCGCCGTGCCGCCGCGCAGGCCGGGCTCGCGGAGCAGGGCGTTGCCGTACTGCTCGGAGAGGTTTTGACCGTCGCAGCAGCGCGGCGTCGGGATGGCCAGCACGGTGAGCGCGGCCAGGCCGGCGAGGGTCGCCAGGGCGGCGCTGAGCGCGGTCAGCGCCACCCGGGCGGTGTCGGTGCGGTTGCCGGCCAGGGCGAGCCGGAGCAGGACGACCGGCCTCACCGGGTGCCACCGGCGAGCGGCAGGTCGAGCCCGAGCCCGCTGCCGTCGACGGTGCCGTCGCGGAGCATCACCTCCCGGTCGGCGTACGCGGCGATCCGCGGCTCGTGGGTGACCAGCACGACGCTGGTGCGCTGCTGGCGGGCGAGCCGGACCAGCTGGGTGAGCACCTGCTCGCCGCTGAGCGTGTCCAGCGCGCCGGTCGGCTCGTCGGCGAAGAGCACGCGGGGCTCGGTGACCAGGGCGCGGGCGGTGGCGCAACGCTGCTGCTGCCCGCCGGACATCTCGCCGGGCCGGACGTCGGCCACCTCGGCCACGCCGAGCCGGTCCAGCCAGCCGAGGGCCGCCACCCGCGCTTCTCGCCGCCCCGTGCCGGCGAGAAGCAGCGGGAGGGCGACGTTCTCCGCCGCGGTCAGCTCGGCGACGAGCTGCCCGAACTGGAAGAGCACCCCGAACTCGGTACGCCGCAGCCGGGACCGGGCCGCCTCCGACCAGGTGTCGATCCGCTCGCCGCGCCAGGTGACCTGGCCGGCGTCCGGTCGCAGGATCCCGGCCAGGCAGTGCAGCAGGGTGGACTTGCCGCAGCCGCTGGGGCCGGTGACGGCGACGATCTCGCCCTCGGCGACGTCGAGGGTGACGCCGCGCAGGGCGGGTGTCGGCCCGTACGCCTTCACCACGCCGCGTGCCTGGAGTTGCGTCACGAGTGCACCTCCCGGTGCCAGTCGGCGACCCGGTCCAGGGTGGTCCGCAGCCACCTCAGATCGGCGTCGAGGTGGGCGATGGCGTAGTCGGCCGAGACGACGTCGTCGAGAGTGGCCGAGGGCGCCGTCTTGACGGCGGTGAGTTCGCGCAGCCGGTCGGTGTGCGCCCGCCCCTGCGCCACCAGGTACGACCGGGCGGTGCCCACGTCGGCGACCAGCAGCGCCACCACCACCTTCGCGAAGAGGGTGCTGGTGACGTACGGCGCGGGTGGCTCGACGGCGCCGAGCCACCGGTCGAGCGCCTCGCGGCCCTGACCGGTGAGCGCGTAGGACGTCCGCTCCGGGCCGGCCTCGCGCTCCTGCCCGGTGGCCACCACCAGGCCGTCGCGCGCCAACCGGGCCAGCGTTGCGTAGACCTGCCCGAACGCCAGCGGCTTCGCCCGGGGCAGCCGGGTGTCGTGGGCACGCTTCAGCTCGTACCCGTGCCGGTTGCCGGCGGCAAGCAGCCCGAGCAGGACGTGCGAGGTGGACACCGCCCCACTATTCACTCGATGAATAGCTGGCGTCAAGCATCGTCGATGCGGTTCACCGGCTCCAGGCCGGGTCACGGCCGGCGCGGCCGAGCAGGCGGTCCAGCTCGGTGCGGTGCGGGCCAGTCTCCACCTCCGGCCCGAAGGCGCCCATCTGGCGACCCATCGGGCCCATCTCGTCCAGGAACCGGTGCCCGGCGGCGGTGACCTCGGGCGCCGGACGGTACGGCTGCCCGGTGGCCCGGGCCAGGTCCCAGCCGTGTACGGCCAGGTCGATGACCCCCATCAGACCGACCGTCTGCTGTGGCAGCCCCATGCCGGCTGAGACGCCCTCCTCGGCGGCCGGGTCGGCCCACGCCTCGACCAGCCGGCCAGTCTCCTCGGCGAACCGGTCCCGCCACCCCTCGGTCAGGTGGTCCGTCTTCGCCGACCAGTCCACCTCCCGCCGCAGGGCCAGCGTCTGGAAGTTGACCACCACGTCGTACAGGTGGTTGGCGAGGTCCCGGACGGTGTAGTCCGGGCAGGGCGTGGGCAGGTCCAGCTGATCGTCGGTGATCGCCCGGACCACCGCCACGGTGTGCGGTGCGGCGGCGGCCAGCAGATCGCTAGTCTTCGTTCCCATAGGGCCAGCGTACGAAGGTGGTCTTGAAGGAATGCGACAGCCACGCGGGGACAACCGGGGCATCCTCGACCCGGAGCGGTTGCGCCGCGAGGTGCGGTTCCGCCGGCTCCTGCCCGCCCCGGCGCTGCGCACCTGGGTGGAGCACTACTGGCTGGTCGACTGGGCGCTGAGCGAGCCGTTCGCGCAGCGTGTGGTGCCGCACCCGGCGGTCAACGTGGTCTTCCGGCAGGCCGAGGACGGCCCGGAGACCGCCGAGATCGCCGGCGTCGGACAGCGACTCTTCTCGATCACCCTGACCGGCACCGGCCGGGTCAGCGGAATCCAGTTCCGCCCGGGCGGGTTCCGGCCGTTCTGGCGACGCCCGGTCGCCGAGCTGACCGGCGAGCGCCGCCCGCTGGCCGAGTCTCCCGACGCCGCCCGGGCCGCCGCCGGCTCCGCGGGACGCGGGGGCCACTGCGCGGGTACGGACACGGAGCGCCGCCTCGCCCTGGACGCCTTCCTCACCGCCTGGGCGCCGGAGCCGGACCCGGCGGCGGCCGAGGCGATGGCGCTGGCCGAGGCGATCCGCGCCGACCGCAGCGTGCTGCGGGTGGGCGACCTCGCACGCCGGCACGGTATCTCCGTCCGGCGGTTGCAGCGCCTGTTCCTGGATCATGTGGGGGTCGGTCCGAAGTGGGTGATCCGCCGCTACCGGCTGCAGGAGGCGATCGAGCGGGCCACCGAGGGCCCGCCCGACTGGGCCGCGCTCGCCGCCGACCTCGGCTACAGCGACCAGGCCCATCTGGTCCGCGAGTTCACCGCCGTCACCGGCGTCTCCCCCACGGCCTACCTCCGCTCCCTGCACTGAGGCGGCGGCCGGCTTCTCACCTTCACCCACCGTTACTTCGCTGCCCCCTCCACCACCCCTCATCGCATCCTTTGCTCTGCTGCCGCCGAGGCGACAGGAGCGGAGCGTGACCAGCCCGCTGCGCGCACAGCTGCAACAATCTGCCGTATCGGCTGCTCACGGCGGTGTCGCCGATACGGCAGCAGAGCAAAGGGATGTGAAGGGGTGGTGCGCCGGCCCGGCCACGTGACTCTGCGCAAGGATGCCCGGAATTGACTCTCCGTGCATACGGGGTGGGCTTCAGGGAAAGAACTCGTCGCCCTGCCGGCGTCCGCGCCGGTGAAGATCCGTGACCCCGAGTGGGCGACACCCGGACAGTGTGCGGTCAGCGGCGGCGGACGGCCACCACGGCGACGTCGTCCTGGATCTCCGGCGGGGCCAGCTCGACCAGCAGGCGCTGGCAGAACTGGTCCAGGTCGTCGTCCACCCGGGCGGCCGACGCGGCCAGCGCCGCCAGCCCCTCGTCGATGGTGGCGTCCCGGCGCTCGATCAGGCCGTCGGTGTAGAGCACCAGCGTCGCGCCGGCCGGCAGGACGAACTCCAGGTCGTCGGGGCGCGGGGCGCGCACGCCGAGCAGGGGCGCCGACTGCTGGACGAAGTCCACCCGGCCGTCCGCGCTCACCAACGCCGGCAGGTGCCCGGCGCTGGCCAGCCGGATGCGACCGGTCGGCGGGTGCAGCAGCAGGATGCAGAGGGTGGCCAGCTCGTTGCGGAGCAGCGTGCGCATCAGCTCGTTGAGCCGGTCCAGGATCACCCCCGGCTGGTGCCCCTCCACCGCGTACGCCCGCACGGCGTGGCGCAGCTCGGCCATCACCGTGGCGGCGTGCAGCGAGTGACCGGCCACGTCCCCGATCGCCACCAGCAGGTGGCCGTCGAGCATCACCAGCTCGTAGAAGTCGCCGCCTACCTCGGTCTGCGCGCTGGCCGGTTCGTAGCGCACGGCCAGGTCCAGGCCGGCCACCTCGGGCAGCCGGCGGGGCAGCAGGCTCCGTTGCAGGGTGACGGCGATCCGGTGCTCCTCGTCGAAGGACCGCTGCGCCTCCACGGCAGAGGCGACCGCCTGGGCAAGCTGCACCAGCACCGGCGTCCGGGCGGTCTGGGTCGCCGTCGGCACCACCACGTAGAGCGGGGCGCGGTCCTCCCGCAGCCGGGCCGCGGCCACGGTCACCGTGTCCCCGGCCGGCCAGGGGACCAGGCCCCACCCGTCCGGCTCGTTGACCCGCACGGTGGCCCCGGTCGGTACGCCGGTGTCGTCCACCACCCAGGGCACGATCGCCGGCCGCGCGCCCGGTCCGGCGGCGATCCCGGCCAGGCACTCGCCGTCGAAGGTCTCGGCGATCACCGCCGCCGGGCTCTTGAATATCTCGGCCGCGCCCGCCGCCGCCGTCTCCAGCAGGCGGACGAAGTTCGGGGCGGCGTGCACCGCGACGGTGGTGTCGGCCAGCCCGGTGAGCCGCTCGGCGAGCAGCTCCGCCCGCTGCCGCGCCTGGTAGTAGCGCAGCACCGCGTGCGCCGTGGCGACCAGTTCCTCCGGCTCGATCGGCTCGGTCAGGTAGGCGTCCGCGCCCCGGGTCAGCCCCTGTGCCCGGTCCACCACGTCGACCGCGTGCGCGGAGACGTGGATCACCGGCAGCGCCGGATGGTCCGCCTTGATCCGCTCGCAGACCTCGAAGCCGCTGAGGTCGGGCAGTCGTACGTCGAGCACCACCAGGTCGATCGTCGGGTCGACGCCGACCCGTTCCAGCGCCTCCGTGCCGGTCTCCGCCTCCCGGACCGTGAAGCCGGCCCGGGTCAGCCAGCTCACCAGCAGGTAGCGCTTGGTGCGGCTGTCGTCGACCACCAGCACCGTCGCCTGGTCGCCGACCACCGTCACGCTCCGCTCGCCGGTAGGACGACGGTGAAGGTGCTGCCCCGGCCGAGCTCGCTGGTCAGCTCCAGCGTGCCGCCGAGCAGGGTCACCAACCGCCGCGCGTACGGCAGTCCGAGGCCGGTGCCGCCCACCCGGTTGGCCCCCGGCACCTGGTAGAACTCCTCGAAGATCCGCTCGCGCAGCTCGGGGGCGATGCCGACCCCGGTGTCGGAGACCGACAGGCGCCACCGCCCGTCGTCGCGCTGCGCGGTCATCCGCACCTCGCCGTGCTCGGTGAACTTGAGCGCGTTGTGCAGCAGGTTGCGCAGCACCTGGGAGAGCAGCACCTCGTCCGAGCGGAGCACGGCCGGCGCGGGCGGTTCCTCCACCACCAGCTCGACGGTCGACCGGTTGGCCAGCGCCCGCAGCGTGCCGCGCAACTGGCCGAAGACCGCCCGCAGGTCGACGTCGGCCCACTCCGGCTCGAGCCGCCCCGACTCCGCCTTGGCCAGGTCGAGCAGCGCGTTGACCAGGGAGAGCAGGTCGGCCGCCGAGGAGCGGATCAGCTCCACCTGCTCGGACTGCTCGGCGGTGAGCGGGTCGGAGGCGGAGTCGGTGAGCAGCCGCCCCAACCCGATGATCGCGGTCACCGGGGCCCGCAGCTCGTGGCTGACGTTGGCCAGGAAACGGCTCTTCGCCTCGCTCGCCGCCCGCAGCTGCGCCGACTTCTCCTCCAGCTCGGCGTAGAGCGCCACCACGCCGCGATTGGTCTCCTCCAGCTCCTCGGAGAGCTGGGTGTAGAGCGCCATCACACCCCGGTTGGTCTCCTCCAGCTCGGCGTTGAGCACGGCCAGCTCGTCGCGCTGGCTGCGGACCTCGTCCAGGGCGGCGATGAGCTGCTCGTTCTGCATGGCGAGCTCGTCCAGCGCGGTGCCGGGCGCGCTGTGCCCGAGCTCGGCGCGGAGCTCGGCCAGCCGCGCCTCGGTCAGCGCCTGGGCGGCGGCCGGAACACGTCGGGACATCCTCACGACCGTATCCCCCTCCTCGCTGGTCACGCCCAGGGTGTCCACCAGACGCGCCACCGCGCCCGACTGCGGCTCGTACCGGTCGTCCGGCAGGGGACGGACCGGAGTCAGGTCGACACGCAGGGCACTGCGGCCGTCCGGACCCTGCACCACGTGGAAGGCGACGTCGGCGCCGTCGACGGTACGCAACAGGTCGCGGGCGACCTCACTGAGCGCGGTGGCGAGCCGGACCTGGTCCTGGTGCTCCAGACCGACGGCGGCGGCGACCTCCCGCCCCCGCTGCCGGACGAGGAAGATGTCCTGCTCCACCCGCAGGGCCATCTGCAGCAACGGCTCGCCGGCGGTCACGACGGTGTCCTGGCGACCAGGACGCAGGCGTCGTCGCGGCGGATACCGGCGTCGCGCAGCAGGGTCGCGGCGAGCACCAGCGGCGACCGGGTGGTGAGGCCGGGATAGTCGCCGATGCGCCACCGGTCGACCACGCCGTCGCTGTGCATGACCAGGGTCGCGCCCGCCGGGAAGGCGTATTCGTACTCCCGCACCGTCGGTCGCTGGTGCCCGGCGATGCCGGGCAGCGAGACCAGGCCCCGCCGCTCGTCGGCCGGCCCGAGCACGACGCCGGCGATGTTGCCCAGCCCGGCGTACCGGAGCAGCCCGGCCGACGGGTCCAGCTCGGCCACGGCCAGGGCCGCGCCCCGGGTGTGCGTCATCGCGCGGTGCAGGTGCTGCACCACCGTGGCGGGCGGGGCGGCCGGCGCGACCCGGAAGGCGGCCAGCGCGGTGTCGGCGGCCGCCCCGGCCAGGGACCCGTGCCCGAGGCCGTCGCAGACCAGCACCTGGTGCCGGCCGTCGGCCACCCGGACGGCGTGGCCGTCGCCGCTGATCTGCTCGCCGCTGATCGGCCGGGTCAGCCCGGCCGCCCAGGCGGGGTGCGCCGGCGCGTCCTTCGGCCAGACCTGTACGGCGAGGACGGTGCCCTTCCCCGGCCAGGACCAGGCGTCGTACCAGCTCGCCTGCCGGGTGATCGCACCCAGGCCGATGCCGAGGGTGCCGGTGGTGGAGTGGCCGTCGCGCGAGGAGACGGTCAGGTCGACCATGCCGGGGCCGGAGTCGATGGCGACCAGTTCCACGCCGGCCTCGCCGCCGTCCCGGACGGGCCGCAGCAGCAGCAGCCCCTCCTGGGCGTGCTTGACCAGGTTGCTGGTCAGCTCGGCGGCGACGATGGCGAGTTCGGCGATCCGGTTGTCGTCGAGGCCGAGCCGGCCGCCGAGGCGTTCGGCGGCGCGCCGCACCGAGCTGGCGGCGCTGCTGTTCTCGACCCGGAACCAGCTGCCCGGGTCGGGAACGGCGTCGGTGTTCACCGGGACCACTTGGTCACGGTGATCCGGGTGCCCTCGCCGACGGCGGTCTGGATGTCGAAGTCGTCGACCAGGCGCCGGGCCCCGCTGAGGCCCAGCCCGAGTCCGCCGCCGGTGGTGTAGCCGTCGGTCAGCGCGAGCTCCAGGTCGGGGATGCCCGGACCGGAGTCGGCGAAGACCACCCGTACGCCTCGGCGCCGGCCGTCCTCCACCACCGTCACCTCGGCGCCGCCGCCCCCGCCGTAGATCAGCGTGTTGCGGGCCAGTTCGCTGGCGGCGGTGACCAGCTTGGTCTGGTCGACCAGGGAGAGCTTGGCGGCCACCGCGACCGTGCGCACCAACTGCCGGACCCGGACGACGTCCTCGTCGCTGCCGATCGCCTGCGCCTTCGGGCCCAGGTCGACGCCCGCGGTCATGCTGATGTCGCCGCCGTCCCTGGCTCCACAACCTCCGGATCGTCCTCGTCGAACCCGAAGGCGTCGTCCGCGCGGGTCGCCGCGATCAGCTCCATGCCGCGCTCGACGTTCAGCGCGGTCCGGATGCCGTTGAGCGACAGGCCCAGCTCGACCAGCGTGATGGCGACCGCCGGACGCATCCCGACGACCACCGTCTCGGCGTCGAGCACCTTGGAGATCGAGGCGATGGTGGAGAGCATCCGCCCGACGAAGGAGTCGACGATGTCCAGCGCCGTGATGTCGATGATCACGCCATGCGCGCCGGTGGCCACGATCCGCTCGGCCAGGTCCTCCTGGAGGGCGACGGCCGTCTGGTCGGACATGTCGATCTGGATGGAGACCAGCAGGATGTCGCCGATCTTGAGGATCGGCACCCGCTCCATCACGCCTCCCGACGCGGGTGGCGGCGCGCCGTCTCGACGCCGGTGAGGCGCAGCACGTGCCGCAGCGCATCGGCGAGGCTGGCCTTGGTGGCGATGTCCCCGAACTCGATGCCGAGGGCGACGATGGTCTGGGCGATCTGCGGCCGGATGCCGGAGATGATGCAGTCGGCACCCATCAGCCGGGCGGCCACCACCGTCTTCAGGATGTGCTGGGCGACCTGGGTGTCGACCGCCGGCACGCCGGTGATGTCGATGATCGCGTACGGCGAGCCGGTGTCGACCAGGGTCTGGAGCAGCCGCTCCATCACCACCTGGGCGCGGGCCGAGTCGAGCGTGCCGACCAGCGGCACGGCGACCACGCCGTCCCAGATCTTGACCACCGGGGTGGAGAGTTCGAGCAGCTGCTCGGCCTGGTCGGCGATCAGGCCCTCGCGGGCCTGCACGTAGGTCTCGAAGGTGGAGAGGCCCATCTGGTCGACCACGCCGGTGAAGGCGACGACGTCGCGCAGGGCCAGCTTGGCCTCGCCGGCGTCGGCCAGCTCGATCAGCACGTCCTTGAGGGCGTAGATGCTGATCGCGGTCTCGGTGGCGGAGAAGCCCTGCCGGGCCCGGTTACGGGACAGCTCGCCGAGTACGGCCCGCAGCTCGGCGGCGGGTTCCGTGGTGATGTCGGCGAGGCCGCGACCACCGGCGTTGATCATGCTACGGTGCAGCTCCTGCACCTGGAGACGCAGTTCGGCCTGACTGAGCCGCCCGCGCAGCGAGGCGGTCACCAGCTCGGTCCAGCGCTGGACGATCTGCTCGGCGTGCTCGGTGAGCAGGTCGACGAACCGGTCGCCTTCCTCCGCGGTCATCGCCATGGTTACCTCCTCTGAGCTGGACCGGCCGGACTCTATCACCGCAGACCGGCCCGGTAGTTGCCACGAGGCAAAGGAATGATCAGGCACACCGGATGCCGCTCCCGTTCTGCGTGTTCCGCCGTTCGTGGGATACCGTTCCACCGATAACAGGAGGTCCGAATGTCCTTGACGGTGCACACGGAACAGCGCGGCGACGTGGTCGTCGTCTCGGTCGCGGGCGAGCTCGACATGGCGACCGCACCGCAGCTCCAGGACCAGATCACCGATCTGCTCGACAAGGGCCGCAGCCGTCTCGTCTTCGACCTGGCCGACGTGTCGTTCTGCGACTCGACCGGGCTGTCGGTCTTCGTGCGCGCGAAGAACAGCTCCGACGAGGCCGGTGGCGTGGTCCGGCTGGCCGCCCCGCAGCGCGGCGTGCTGCGCATCCTCGAGGTCAGCGGTCTGGTCGAGGTGCTGCACACGTACCCGACGGTCGAGCAGGCCGTCGCGGGCGACCCGACGCCGGCCTCCTCCTGACCGGTTCTCCTCAGCGCTCGTCCTCGATGAAGCGGGGACGAGCGATCACCATGCCCGCGGTCGTCTGCACGGCCAGCGCGCCGATCAGGAAGCCCAGCGGGGCGGTCCAGCCCCCGGTCGCCTCGTAGAGGACGCCGACCAGCAGCGGCCCGAGGGCCGCGATCACGTACCCGGTGCTCTGCGCGAAGGCGGACAGCGCCACCGTGCCCTCGGCGGTGCGGGCGCGCAGGCCGATGGTCGTCAGGATCATCGGGAACGCCCCCTGCCCCAGGGCGAGCAGCAGCACCCAGAGCGGCGCCAGGCCGTCCGGCGCGAGGGCGAGACCGACGTACGCCGCGGTGGACGCCGCGGTCAGCGCCAGCACCAGCGGCCGTAGCGTGCGCAGCCGGCCGGCCAGGGTGGGCATCACCAGCGCGACCGGCACGCCGAGCGCGGTCACCCCGGCGAGCAGCAGCCCGGCGGTCTCGGCGCGGTAGCCGGCGTCCCGGAAGAGCTGCGCCAACCACCCCATGATCGCGTACCCGCTGAGCGACTGGGCGCCGAAGTAGACCGCCATCGCCCAGCCGAGCCGGGTGCGTTCCGGCCGGATCCGCACCCGCGCGGCGGGGGCCGCCGTCGTGGTCGCGGCCCGCCGGGCGGCGCGGGCCCGCAGCGCCAGCGGCACCCACGGGAGTACGGCCACCGCGGCCAGCCCGGCCCAGACGCCGAGCCCGGCCCGCCAGGAGCCGAAGGCGTGCGCGACCGGCACCGCGGAGGCGGCGGCCACCGTCGTGCCCACCGTCAGGGCCATCGTGTACGCCCCGGTGACCAGCCCGGTGCGGTGCGGGAAGTGCTGCTTGACCAGCATCGGCAGCAGGATGTTCGCCACCGCGATGCCGGCCAGCGCGAGCGCGCTGGTGAGCACGAAGACCAGCGCGGAGTCGGTGGCCACCCGGAGCAGCTGCCCCACGGTGAGCGCGAGCATCGCCACCACGAGCATCCGGGCTGGCGGGTGGCGCCGGACCAGCCACGGGGTGAGCGCGCCGAGACCGGCGAAGGCGATCGTCGGCAGGGTGGTGACGAAACCGGCCATCGTGCCGGAGAGCGCCAGTCCGGTGCGTACCTCGTCGAGGAGGGCACCGAGGCTGGTCACCGCGGCGCGCAGGTTCAGCGCGACCAGCAGCATGCCGACCAGCACCAGCGCGCCGCCCCGGACCGCCGACGGCCGGCCGGCCGGGGGCGCGACGGCGGCCGGGGCGGGCCCGGGCGTCACGTCGGCGGTGGGCGCGGCCAGGTAGGCGGCGGACCGGTCGACGGCGCGGGCCTCGGCCTCGGCGGTGGTGGGTGGCGGGGTCATGACCTCGAACCTACAATCATGGGATGAATTTTGGCAGGAGGTGTAACCGGTGACACCCGTCGTCGATTCCGTCGCCGTGCCCCCGCGCGGCCATCGGGTACGCCAGACGATCGCGCAGCTCAGGGAGCGGATCCTCGGTGGCGAGTGGCCGGTCGGCGGGCGGATCCCGACGGAGCCGCAACTGGTGGCGGCGCTCGGGGTGGGGCGCAACACGGTCCGCGAGGCGGTCCGCGCGCTGGTGCACGCCGGGGTGCTGGAGTGCCGGCAGGGCTCCGGGACGTACGTGGTCTCCACCGATGAGCTGGCTCCGGTGGTGGCCCGCCGGCTCACCGACGACCGGATGGCCGAGGTGGTCGAGGTCCGGCGCGCCTTCGAGGTGGAGGCGGCCCGGCTGGCCGCGCTGCGGCGTACCCCTGCCGACCTGGCGGCGCTCGACGACGCCCTCGCCACCCGGGAGGCCGCCTGGCGCTCGGGCCGGGTGGCGGAGTTCGTGGAGGCCGACGCGGCGCTGCACACCGCGGTGGTGGCGGCCGCCCACAACGGCATGCTCGCCGAGCTCTACGCCTCGGTCGGCGCGGCCCTGCGCAGCACCGTCGCGCAGGCCATGGGAGACGCGCTGGAGCCCGAGCGGTACGTCGACCACGGTCGACTCGTCGCCGCCATCCGAGACGGCGATCCGGCGCGGGCGGCGATCGAGGCCGGTGCTTTTCTGGAGCCGCCTTCCGGGGCATAGGTTGTCCCGGACGCAGAATCGGACAGCACGGGAGTACGGATGCTCAAGGGCTTCAAAGACTTCATCATGCGCGGCAACGTCGTCGACCTCGCGGTCGGCGTCGTCATCGGTGCCGCGTTCACGGGCGTGGTCACGCAACTGACCAAGTCGTTCCTCGAACCGTTGATCCGGGTGATCGTGCTGCTGCTCACGGGCAGCGACAAGGGCCTCGCGGGCACTGCTCCCACGTTCCGGGGGATCGCCTTCGACTGGATCGCCTTCATCAATGCCGTGATCACCTTCCTGCTCACCGCGGCGGCGCTCTACTTCCTGGTCGTCTTCCCGATGAACCGGCTCGCCGAGCGGCGCCAGCGGGGCGAGGAGCCGCCGCCGAAGGCGCCGAGCGAGGAGGTCAAGCTGCTCACCGAGATCCGCGACGCCCTCGTCGCCGCCGGGCACACCACCCCCGGGCAGCAGCGGGGCGCGCTGGACGACGTCCTCGGCCAGCGTACGGAGCCCCCGGCGCCGCGCTGACGGGACAGCATGCACATCGGCCCCTGTGGGAATCCCACAGGGGCCGTCCCGTGTCGTACACATGTTCGATAGAGTCCGGCCATGGAACAGCGCAGGCACTGGTGGAACGGCAAATGGGGGCGGCTGGCGCGGCGGGACGTCTTCCTCCGGGTCGACGGCGACCGCTGGCACGTCGAGCAGCGGGCCGGCGGTGCCGAAGGCGTCTCCCAGTTCTACGAGTACGGCAGCGCCGACGAGGCCGAGGAGACCGTCCGCGCCCTGCTGGAGGGGACCGACACGTGGCGGGAACTCTCCCCGCGCCCGCCCAGCGCCTGGGCCCCGCCGAGCGCCGGCGAGAGCCGGCCCGGCGTTTAGCGGCGCGCGGGGCCGGGAACCGCCCGGGAATGGAACAGCAGGGCACCGAGCAGCAGGCGACCATCTCCCGGGTCACCACCGGCATGCGGGTCATCGACACCGTCGGCGTCGAGGTCGGCACCGTCGACCTCGTGCAGCGGGGCGACCCGAACGCGGTGACCGTGCAGGCCCCGACCGTCGACCCGGGCGGCAGCCTCAACGAGCTGATCGAGTCGGCCGCGGTCGACGAGCCGGACGTCCCCGCCGACCTCGCCGCCCGGCTGCTGCGCACCGGCTACCTCAAGGTCTCCACCGAACTGGCCCGCACCGGCGCGGTCTACGTGCCGGCCGACCAGATCGCCGCCGTCACCGACGGCCAGGTACGCCTCGGCGTCGGCGTCGCCGACCTCCCCCCGGAGGAGTGACCGCCAGCGCGACGCCCGGTTGCGGCGACGTGCAGACCCTGCTTCCGGCCGGCTTCGTCGGGCCGACCCGACCACCACAGGGGTGTTCGATGCGCTACAGATCTGATGACGTGAGTGACTCACCGCAGCGGGCTCGCCTCGGTGAGTCATTCACGTCATCAGGTCCGTAGCCCGTAGCAGCGACGCCGGCCAGCCGGGCCCGCCGCACGGGCATGCGGTGCCAGGCCGGGCAGGCGGTGCCCGGCCGGGCAGGCGGTGCCCGCCCCCACTCCGACACGGCACCGGAAGACGTGACCTCAGCGCCGGCTGACCTCGCCCGCCTCGCCCGCCTCGGCCGTTCCGGTCTCCGGCGCCTCGGAAGGCGCCGGCACCGGAACAGCGGAGGCCGCCGGGGGCGATGTGACGCGGCGGCGGAAGAGCACCAGCATCAGCCAGCCGGCGAGCAGGCCCCAGAACGCGCCGGCCACCCCCAGCAGGCTCACCCCGGAGGCGGTGACCACGAAGGTCACCACGGCCGCCTCCCGGCTCTCCGGCTCGGCGACCGCCGCGGCCACCGCCGAGGCCAGCGCGCCGAGCAGTGCCAGCCCGGCCACCGCCTCGATCAGCACCGGTGGCGAGAGCAGCACCAGCGCGGTCGCCACCCCCGCCCCCAGCCCGAGCAGCGCCAGCCCCAGCCCGGCGGTGACCGAGGCGATCCAGCGCCGCTCCGGGTCCGGGTGGGCGTCCGGCCCGGCCGCCAGGGCGGCGCTGATCGCCGCGAGGTTCACCGCGTGCCCGCCGAAGGGCGCGCCCAGCGCGCCGGCCAGCCCGGTCACCCGCAGCGCCGCGTTCAGCGGCGGCCGGTAGCCGTAGCCGCGCAGCACCGCCGTACCGGGGACGTTCTGGGCGGCCATGGTGACCAGGAAGAGCGGCAGCGCCAACCCGACCAGCGCGGGCACGGTGAAGACCGGCGCGGTCAGCTCGACCACCGGCCGGAACCCGCCGACGCCACCGGCGGGCGAGGTGAGCGCGATCGCCACCCCGGCCACCACCAGCGCCGCCGGCACCGCCCAGCGCCGGGCGAACCGGTGCAGCACTAGCCAGGTGACGATCACCGGTACGGCCAGCCGGGGCACCTGCACCAGCGCCCGGACCGGCGCGGTGCAGAGCGGCAGCAGCACCCCGGCCAGCATCGCCGCCCCCACCGGGCCGGGAATCGCGGCGACCGCCCGGCCCAGCACGGGAAAGAGCCCGGCGGCCACGATGAGCACTCCGCAGAGCAGGAACGCGCCGACCGCGGCGGGCCAGCCGTCGGGGACCGGGCCGGTGGCGACCAGCAGCGCCGCGCCCGGGGTCGACCAGGCGATCGCGATCGGCATCCGGTGCCGCAGTCCCAGCCAGAGCGCACAGAGCCCGGACGCGACGCTGACCGCGAGCAGCCCGGAGGCGGCCTGGGCCTCGTCGGCGCCGACCGCCCGGAGCCCGGCCAGCACCACCGTGAACGAGCTGGCGAAGCCGACCAGGGCGGTCACCACGCCGGCCAGCACCGGTTGCAGCCGTCCCGCCATCACCGCACCCCCGGTCTCCGAAGCCGTCTCGCGGCCACCCTAGCCAGGGACGGCTCAGCCCAGCGGGCGGGACGGGACGCGGTGCCGCACCGCCCACAGCGCCGCCTCCGTGCGCGACGCCGAGCCGGTCTTGCGGAGCAGGTTCGACACGTGCACGGTGACCGTGCGGACCGAGATGCCGAGCGCGCGGGCGGCCTGCTTGTTGGACATCCCGGCGACCAGGCAGCCGAGCACCTCCACCTCCCGGCCGGTCAGCTCGGCGTCCGGCGGGGCGGCCGGGCGGGGGGCCGGCAGCCGCAGGTGCTCCGGCAGCGGCCGGTGGACCAGCGCCTCCGGTCCCCGGCCGGCGTGCGCGGCGAGCAGCTCGGTCAGCGCGTACGGGTTGCCGCCGGTGCGCTGCCAGACGGCGCTGGTGATCCGGTCGGCGGGGCGGGTGCCGCCGTACACCTGGGTCAGCACCTCGGCCACCTCCGCGACGCCGAGCGGGCCGAGGTGCTGGCGCACCGCCCCGCGTACCCCGCAGAGCCGGGACAGGACGCGGACGGCGAGGTCCGGCGCGACCGCGTCGGCCGGCGGCCGGCTCGCCACCACCAGCAGGGCCGGCAGGTCCCCGGCGGTGGCCAGCTCGCCGATCAGGTTGAGGCTGGCCGGGTCGAGGGCGTGCAGGTCCTCCACCACCAGCACGGCCGGGCCGGCGCCGACCAGCCCCCGCACGGTGCGCACGGCCAGCCGCAGCAGGGTGCCGGGGGCGTAGCGCTCGCGGGCGGTGGGTTGCTGGGCGAGCCAGGCCAGCGCGTCGGGCGGCAGATCGAGCCCGCTGGTGTCGCGACCACTGAGCACCGCCGCCAACCAGTCGTACGGGGCCGGGTCGTGCAGCCGGGCGGTGCCGGACAGGACCACGGCCGGGCGGGGCGAGAAGCCCTCCACAGCGGCCGCGACCAGCAGACTCTTGCCCACCCCGGCCGCCCCGGTGATCACCGTGACGGCGGGCGAGGGACGGCCGGCGTCGACCACGGTGGACCACGCCCGGTCGAGCTCGGCACGCTCGCCGGCGCGTCCGACCATGGACACCGGCATCATTTCTGCCAGCCTACGCACTAGTGCGTAGAGACGGATCAAGGGTGTTCTTGGCAAGCTTGTCGCATGACGCTCATCCTCCGCTCGGCCATCCTCAACGACGTCGGCCTGGTCCGCACCAACAACGAGGACTCCGCCCTCGCCGGTGATCGCCTGGTGGCGGTCGCGGACGGCATGGGTGGGCTCCCCGCCGGCGAGGTGGCGAGCGAGATCGTCATCCGGATCCTGGACGAGCTGGTCCCGCCGACCGTCGCCGACGAGGCCGCCGAGGCGCTGCGCGCCGTCGTCGCCACCGCCAACCAGCGCATCCGCGCCGCCATCTCCGCCGACCCGGCCCGCGACGGCATGGGTACGACGCTGACCGCCGCCCTGCTCGCCGGGGACACCCTGGTCCTCGCCCAGGTCGGCGACTCGCGCTGCTATCTGCTGCGCGACGGCGAGCTGACCCAGCTCACCCGGGACGACACCTTCGTGCAGGCGCTGGTCGACCAGGGTGCGCTCTCCCCCGACCAGGCCCGGCACCACCCGCAGCGGTCCCTGGTGACCCGGGCGGTGCAGGGCGCGGACGCCGCACCGGCGATCGGGCTGCTGACCATGTTCGTCGGTGACAGGCTGCTGCTGTGCAGCGACGGACTCTCCGACTACGTGGAGGACGCGGCGATCCATGCCGCGCTGACCACGTACGGCGACCGGCAGCTCTGCGGCGAGCAACTGGTCAAGCTCGCCCATCAGGCCGGTGCGCCGGACAACGTCACCGTGGTGGTTTCCGACCTGACGGAGGGCTGAAGGGGACCAATCGGGTTGCGGGGGGCCGCCGGCCGGGTTGGGATGGACGGATGTTCATCCGTCGCCTGGCCGCCGAGGAACGACTGACCACCAGCTTCCCGCTCCAGGCGTACGCCTTCGAGGCGTCCCCGCTCAGCACCGAACGGGTGGAGGCGTTCCACCGGTACCTGCCGTACAACAAGGGCAACCGCACGCTGGTCGTGGAGGAGGACGGGGAGACTCGGGCGGCGGCGAGCGCCATCCCGATGCGGCAGAACCTGCGCGGCCGGGTGCTGCCGATGGCCGGCGTGGCCGGGGTGGCCACCCACCCGCTGGCCCGCCGCCGGGGTCACGTCCGGGCGCTGCTGCACCAGCTCCTCGACGAGATGCGCGACGAGGGGCACCCGCTGACCGCGCTGTACCCGTTCCGGGCCGGCTTCTACGAGCGCTTCGGCTACGTCGGGCTGCCCCGGGCGCGTACGGTCCGGTTCTCTCCCGCCGACCTGGACCCGCTGCTCCGGGCCGAGCTGCCCGGCGAGTTGACCTGGGAACGGATCGGCGCCGGCTACGCCGGATACCGGGCGTTCACCGAGCGCTGCGTGCGGGAGCGGCACGGCTTCGCCATCTTCCCGGAGTTCCGCGCCGTCGGGCTGCGCGACCGCGACGACCGCTGGCTGGTCACCGCCCGGATCGGCGGTACGACCATGGGCGCACTGACGTACCGCATCGAGGACCACGACGGTGAGCTGGTCGGCGACGACCTGCTCGCCACCGACCCGTACGCGCGGGCGTTGCTGTTGCAGTTCCTCGCCCGGCACGTCGACCAGGTCAACCGGATCAGCCTCCAGGTGGCCGCCGACGAGCTGCCCGAGCTCTGGCTGACCGACCTGGACGTGCACGTCGAGGCGCGGGTGTCCCGGTCCGGCTCGCTCGCCCCGATGGCCCGACTGCTGTCGCTGGACGCGCTCGCCGGCCTCCCCGCCGGCCCAGGCCGGGTCCGCGTCGAGCTGGTCGGCGACCGCTGGCTGGCCGGCACCCACCTGCTCGACGGCACCACCGGCCACCTGGAACTCACCGGCGGCGGCCCGGCGCCGGCGGCGACGCTCACCGCCGCCGGGCTCTCCGCGCTCGCGTACGGAGTGCTCGACCCGGCCGAGGTGGCCGTCCGCGGTCTGGGCTCGATCGCCCCGGACGCCGCAGCCGAACTCCGCCGCCTCTTCCCTCGCCACCTCCCCTACCTCTTCGCGGACTTCTGATGCCGGGCTGGTGGGAGGCGGGGGCCTGGGGTCTGCTGGCCGGTTCCGCGCTGGTCATCGGGGCGGCGATCGGGTACTTCGGCCGGGTGCCCCGCAGGGTCATCGCCACCATCATGGCGTTCGGCGCCGGCGTGCTGCTCTCCGCCGTCTCCTTCGAGCTGATCGCCGAGGCGCACGAGCTGGGTGGGCTGATGCCGACCGCGATCGGGGCGGCGAGCGGGGCGCTGGCGTACACCGGGGCGAACGTGCTGCTGGCCCGCCGCGGCGCCCGGCACCGAATGCGCTCGGAGGCGGACATGCAGCCCACCGAGCAGGAGATGCCCGGGTCCGGGTCGGCGATCGCGGTGGGCGCGCTGCTGGACGGCGTACCCGAGTCGGTGGTGATCGGCGCGAGCCTGATCGCCGGCGGCCCGGTCAGCCTGGTCACCGTGGTGGCGGTGTTCCTGAGCAACGTGCCGGAGGGGCTGGCCAGCGCCGCCGGCATGCGGCGGGCCGGCCGCTCCCGGCGGTACGTCTTCCTGCTCTGGTCGGCGATCGCGGTGGCCAGCGGCATCTCCGCGCTGGCCGGCTACCTGCTGCTGGGCGGCGCGTCGCCGGCGGTGATGTCCACCATCACCGCGCTCGCCGCCGGTGGGATCATCGCGATGCTCAGCGACACCATGCTGCCGGAGGCGTACGAGGACGCCCACCTGCTGGTCGGCCTGGCCGCGGTCGTCGGCTTCCTGACCGCCTTCGCCCTCTCCCACGCGTGACCCGCCGTTGCCCCCGTTTGCGGCGTGTCGGGCCGTCCCGGCGCGGGAACACCCCCACCCGCCGCAAACGGGGCCCGCGGGGCGGCGGGGGCCGGTCAGGATTAGGGGCAGATTAAGACTGGTGCGCGGATTGGTGTCCGGGGTGGACGCCTCCTAGCATCGGGCGGTGCGCTTGAAGCCTGTTGCCGTTCTGCTCGTCCTCGGTGTCGCCACCGCCACGCTGCCCGGCTGCGGCGGTGCGGCCGACGAGCGCCCGCCCGTGGCCACCGCCGCCACCGCGACCGCTCCCGCCCCACCGACCGGCACCCCGGGCGCGCGGTCGGGTCTCGGCGGCCCGGGCAAGAGCGCGTCGCCGAAGCCGTCGGCGTCGGCCGGCGCACTGCTCAAGGCGGGGAACCCGAACGGCGGTGCCGCGGTCCCGGCCGAGGCGCGGGCGGTGGACACCTCCCGTCCGACCCGGACGGTCGGCACGGGCACCCCGGCGAGCTGCACCTCGGACGCGGTGGTGCGGGCGGTCGCGGCCGGAGGGATCATCACCTTCGACTGCGGCCCCGACCCGGTGACGATCAAGATGAAGGCCACCGCGAAGGTCCGCAACAAGGTCGGGGCGCGGATCGTGCTCGACGGCGGCGGCAAGGTCACCCTCTCCGGGGGCGGCGAGCGGCGGATCCTCTACATGAACACCTGCGACGCCGCGCAGAACTTCACCACCCCGCACTGCCAGAACCAGGACCACCCGCAGCTCATCGTGCAGAACCTGACCTTCGCCGACGGCAACTCCACCGGTGAGCGGACCGAGGGCGGCGGGGGCGGCGCGATCTTCGTACGCGGCGGCCGGGTCAAGGTGGTCAACTCCCGCTTCACCGGCAACCGGTGCGACCGGACCGGGCCGGACCTGGGCGGCGCGGCGCTGCGGGTGCTCAGCCAGTACGACAACAAGCCGGTGTACGTGGTGAACAGCACCTTCACCGGCGGGGTCTGCGCCAACGGGGCGGCGCTGAGCAGCATCGGCGTCTCCTGGACCGTGCTGAACAGCGTCTTCACCGGCAACAAGGCGGTCGGCAACGGCGCCAACCCGGCCAAGGCGGGCACCCCAGGTGGCGGCAGCGGTGGCGCGATCTACTGCGACGGCAACGACTTCACCGTGCGCATCGCCGGCACCCGCATCGAGAACAACCACGCCAACGAGGGCGGCGGGGCGATCTTCTTCGTCAGCAACGACCGCACCGGCACCATGAAGATCGAGTCCTCGACGCTGCGCCGCAATCCCAGCGACGGCTTCGAGACCGAGGGCCTGCCCGGCATCTTCTTCCTCGGCGCCCGCCCGCCCGCGGTCACCTCCTCGCGACTGAGCTGACCCGCCCGCTCAGTAGGGGTTGCCGTGGCCCGGGGTGCGGGCCTTGAGCAGCCCACCGGGGCGGCCCGGCAGGTCGGGTGCGGCGGACATGGGCGGGCCGGTGGTGCCCGCGCGGGCGGCCATGCCGGCGAAGAGGTCCTTCAGGGCGGTGAGGGCGTCCACCTTCGGGTGCCAGCCGAGTTCGGTCTCGGCGCGCTCGCTGGACATCAGCGGCGCGTTCAGGGCCAGCTCCACCCAACCCGCTTCGACGGGTTGCAGCCGGAACCGCCAGGTTAGCGCGGCGGCGGCGCGCAGCACCGGGGCGGCCACCGGGACCGTCCAGCCCTTGAAGTGCCGGGCCACCAGCTCCGGGGTCAGCACCGGGTCCGCGGCGACGTTGAAGGCGCCGCGCGCGTCACCCAGGACCCCCCTCGCGTACGCGTCGGCGACGTCCTCGGCGTGGACCGCCTGCATCCGCAGCCGACGATTCGCGGGTACGACAGGGATGCGCCCGAAGCGCAGCAGCCGGACCGGGGCGAGCGGCCCGAGGAAGTACCGGGAGATCTCGGTGCCCGCGTCGTGCTGGAAGACCAGGCCGGGGCGCAGCCGTACCACCCGCAGCGCCGGGTGCTCGGCTTCGAGGCGGTCCAGCATCGCCTCCACCTCGGCCTTGTCCCGGCTGTACGGCGAACCGGGCACCCCGGTCGCCGGCCAGCGTTCGCTGATCGGGTGGTCCTTCGGGCCGGGCGCGTACGTGCCGACCGACGAGGCGTACACCAGGGCGGGAACGCCGGCCTGGACGACGCCGTCGCACACCGCGCGGCTGCCGCCGACGTTGGTCCGGTAGAGCGTGCGCCGGTCGTGGCTGGGCTGAATCTGCCAGGCCAGGTGCACGACCGCCTGCGCCCCGGCGAAGACCGCGGCGAGCTTCCCGGCCGCGCCCGGCGCCCCGATGTCGCAGGAGTGCCACTCGACCTGGTCGTAGGGCGCACCGGCGTCCGGGCCGGGCAGCCGCCGGGCCACGCCGACCAGTTCCAGCCCCGGCTCCTGGCCCAGTCGGCGCAGCAGCGCGGTCCCCACGTTGCCGCTGGCACCCACGATGACGATCCGCATACGGGCTGCCGTACCCGTTGAACCGGACTCCAACCCCCGCAGCGGTCAGGGGCGGGGCGACTGGCGTACCCAGGCCTTCTCGCGCTTGCGGCGGCCCTGCGTGGCGGCCAGGCAGCGGGGGCAGACGAAGCCCACCGGGTCGGCCTCGGTCAGCACGTCGGTCGACGTGTAGTCGAACGGCACGTGCGGGAAGCGCCGCAGCCGGGTACGGCTGAGCTGGAGCCCGCAGACGGTCGAGTTCTGGCCGGGCTGCCAGGCGTGCACCTCACCGCCCGGCTCCCGTGCGCCGTCCGGCCCGATCTCCTCGCTCGACGCCGCCACGGCCGGGGTGCTGCTCATCCTCATGCCGTTTCGGTTCCCCGCTGCCGCAATTTCATGTCGGCAGCCCCGTCAGGCGGGCCGGGACACCAGCGCGGCCACCAGGCAGGCGAAGGCGGCGACGTTGGTGACCGTGCGGGCCAGGTTCCACCGCACCCAGGTCGCCTCGAAGCTCCCCCGCACCGCCGCCAGGTCGGCGATCCGGTCCACCGGCCCGGCCGCGTCCAGCCGGTCGTTGAGCGGCACGCTGCACCGCATGGTGATCAGCAGCGTCGCGCCGTAGAGCACCAGCGCCGCGACCGTCCAGGCCAGCACCCGGCCGCCGACGGTGAGGTGCAGCGCCACCGCCAGGCCGATCAGCACCGCCGCGCCGAGGAAGGCCGCCAGGAACCAGCCGTTCAGGATCCGCCGGTTGATCGACTGCATGGTCCCGACGAAGGCGCGGTCGTCGACTGCGGCCAGGCCCGGCATGACCGAGCAGGAGTACGCGAAGAAGAGTCCCGCCATGAGTCCGGTGACTCCGGTGGCGGCGGCGAGGGCGATCGTTCTCATGCCTGCCAGACTCGCCTGGTGCGACCCTGTTGACCATGGTCGAGGGGCTCGGGGGCATGCGCGGGCGTCTGGGGTGTGCGGGGCATCGACGGACGGCTGGAAGCCGGAACGCCTCGCCGGGCGAGGTCCGGTAGCCTGAGGGCACGGGGCCGCTAGCTCAATGGCAGAGCTGTGGACTTTTAATCCATAGGTTCAGGGTTCGAGTCCCTGGCGGCCCACTCCTCTGCAGGTCAGCGGCCCTTTATGGGTCCGCCGTCCGTGTGCGCGTGGCGCGTACAGCAGCGAAGTACAGCAGTAGCCGCCTCACCGGTCCAGTGCGCTGCCGAGTCGCTTGAGCGCGTCGCGGGTGGCCGCCGAGGACACCACCGTGTAGATCTCCATGGTGATCGCGAACTGCGCATGCCGGAGGATCTGCATCGCCACTCGGGGATGCACGTCCAGGTCAGCCAGGAGTGAGGCGCAGGTACGCCGGCGTCCCGGGCGGTGATCCGCCGGACCCCAGCCGCGTCGCAGCGCAGATCCCAGAACCGGTTGAAGTTGCGCGGCTCGACCGACCGGCCGTAGCGGGTGGTGAAGATCAGGTCGGAGAGCTGCCAGGCCGGGCCAGCGGCGTCCCGGACGGCGGTCTGCGCGGCGCGACGGCGGTCGAGCGCCACAGTGCAGATGTCCGGCAGCGGCAGGGTGGCGTCCGAGGCGGCCGTCTTTGTCTCCCGATGCAACAACTCGGCACCGACCTACGCGCGCCGCATCCCCACCACGGCCTCCTCGGTTGGCCCGCGCGGCAGCTCGCATCGGACGTCAAGCTCAGTTGACGGAGGGGCAGGAAATCGAAGCGCACTACTAGGGTGAGCAGGTTCCTAAGGCGGCGGCAGCGGCAGCGGCAGATTCATCAGTTGAAGCGGATGCCAAAGAGCCCGCCCTCCTCGTATTCATCCGTCATTTCTGCGCACTGATGGAAGCGCAGTTTGGGATCCTCGCGCTGGGCCTTCTCGAGGTCGTCTGAATTCATCGTGGCGATATACTGCATGCCTTCTCGCTCCGTGACGTCAGAAGCTAGATTCAGTGCCCCTGCTACTTGCCTGGCTTCCACGCCGTCGTACAGGTGGCTGTCGTGGACAAGAAAATTTGGTCCTCGTCCGGCCCGGTGGGCAATGACCGCCATGGTCAAATCAAAGCAGAAAAGGGCCATGCTCCGGACGCCTTCACTCGCGTCCCCGCCAATTTTTGGGAAGAATCTGTAACCAGTCCGAGATGCTTCTATTGTTAGCGAAGCCGGACGACGGCTGCCGTATAGCACGTAGGCGAATGACGCATACATCTCGGCGATCTCATCCACCTGTAGTCGCCGCTCCTGGAGATCCGTGCTGACCAGCAGTTCAAGCTCAGCCGAACGGAGCTGCAAATGCCGGTTAGCGTTTTCCCACCGATCAACGGTCAGGCGACGTTCGGTCAACTCCGCCAATCTTCCGCCAACCTCGCCGAGCTGCCGCTGTAGTTCGTTGTACGTTTCGAGTGCCCCGCCAGCCTCCAATAGACGCATCAACTGAGATCGTTCGGCGTCTAATTCCGACAACGCTTGCCGATCATCGCTGATTAGCTGCACTAGGCGGCCGTGCTCTGACTCAAGATAGCGGCGTCGATTGTTCACGACCGATCTGTGGAAGGCTTCCACCTCTTCGAAGCGACGCACGACCATGTCCGGCAAGACGATACCCACCTGGTCGTACACGTCTCGAAGGTAGTCGTGGTCTGGCTGCGCTTCATCCTCTCGGTCTATGGCCGCTTCTAGATCGCCGAGCCGGCGTTCTAGAAGCACCAGCCGGTCGTTAATCTTGCGGATCTTTCGGCTCAACTCATCGGCATCCGCCCGATGCTCCGAATAGCGGTCAACTACACGGAATGAGGATAGCTGGGCCGAGAGCCGTTCTTCCTGAATGCGTAGGGTTCGAATCTCTGCATCCAGATCTTGGACTCTTCCGAGCGTCATCCCTAAGATCGGGTCCTGCGCCGCTTTCTTAAGTTCTCGCAGACTCTTGTCGGCGTCGGCAATCTCACGAACCTTGGCTACAAGCCCCGTGTCCAAGCCAAAGAGATATGCAAGAGGCGGTTGTGTTTCGAAAACGCTCTGCTTCCTATGCGTCTCGGTGGGATTTAGAAACGCCCCGTTCGACACACTTCTGAGATAGAAAGCTACGAGTGCGCGGTAAGTCGGCTCCTCTGGGGAGCCAGTCAATCCAAATAGCTCGGCCCCGAGCTGCTGCCGCCAAGCTTGCAGCCGCACCAGCCGGCCGTTGATCTGCAGGTAGCCTGGATTGATGCCACTGCGAGTGACGTTCGTGGGGCCAGCCGTTAGGTCTAGGACGAGTCTAAAGGTGGCATCAGCAAGTTCCGGCTGTCGGAGGATGTGGCTTGGTGGAGCGGATTGGCCGAGCAAAAAGTCTAATGTGCTAACAAAGCTCGTCTTACCTACGGCGTTCCGCGTGTCTTGGGCGCGGGCCACCTGGGTCCTGTGCGCTAAAACGACGTTTACACCCGGCTCGAACCGGGCGACCTTAAACCGTGGCAGGTCAGAGTCGAGGCTACGCAGCACGGCGGATCCTCGTTAGCTCGCCATTGTGCAACTCAACGGCACCGATTGCGAAAAGAGTGTCAAGCGATAACGCGAACCACCAGAAGGGCAGCGAAGATCGCATATTGCGCTGTTCGCGCCACTCTAGCAACCGGCTCCAGACGGCACTAACAGTCCCGGGCCTATCGAGTTGTAGTAGCACTTGAGCGCCGACAGACATGAGGGCCTGATCTGTTGCTATCGCCTTAGACGGTAGGAGCATAGCCAACCTCCTCAGGCGATTCGAAAATCTCGCAGATCTCGAAAAAGTGCGTTACAACCATCATGGCCGCGCTTCGCTGCTGCTCGGCGTCGCCGTATCCTTCACTGTTGGCGAACGCCTCTTGGACCAAGCTATCGCACAACGCATGAAATACCGCATCCGAGTTTCCCAGAAGCGCCCGGTATTTGTCAAATCGCACTCGCAGCATCTGCGACGCCTGTGACTGTTCGCCCGGAGTAGATTGGCTGAAGTAGTAGCGCACATGACTAGTCTGGGTCTGGAATTTTTTAATCAGCTCGGCAACTTCCTCGCCGAACTCGTTGTGCTCTATTTTGCCGTAGGGGACCTCCGACACTTCCTCTAGGTCGGCGGGAAGCCTTGTGCGGGCCAGCGTTTCAACGCAGCGTGCGATATAACTCATCCCAGCAGGGTGATCCGACGGTGGTGCCCCAAGAATAGAAGCAAGCTTGCTTCGCGGTAGGTCGCTACAGCAGTAATCCCAGAGAACCTGAGGCGGCCATGCCTCTATTTGCACCTCTGTCTTCCCCTTCACCTCGCGGCGAAGTTCCACAATCCCCATAACGGCCATGGTGGGAAGTCCGACTGCGTCGTTGTGCACGAAAGCCCATCGCTCCATGTCGGAGCCCCAATGAGTGAGGGCCGTCGTGAAGTCGTCCTTAATCTTCTTCGTAACGTATGCCTGATTGGGGTTACTGGCCCCGTAGCAAGCTAGCATCAAGCCGTCGATCCATCCGTCGCAGCCTTTGTCTCCTCGCCCTGATGGGTTGACTTGCAGAAACTGCCCCCCATGCTTGGCGTACATCAGGTCTGTGACGAAACTCTGCCAGTCGAATCCAGTCTTGCGCACACAAAGAGCCATAAAGTGACTCTGAAACCATGCCCGATCCTGGTCGTTCAGTAGAGTCACAGGCACCTCGCAGCGGATCGTTTTCCCGGCTTGGTAATGCCTTGCTTAGCTTAGCCGCCCACAAGGGACTGATCTAGCTCCCGGGCGGCAACACGCCTGTTGGGCAGGCCCTGAACATCACTCTGTACCATCCGACGATCTTGCGGAATGCATGGTCGCCTTCCCGACTCGATGGTTGCATCTGCCCGTAGCGCACCCCACCGGCCACCGTGACGGCCGAGCCGATCCGTGGCCGGGGCACGATCGAGACCGGCTGCTAGCACTGCAACACACGGAGGGGTGCCGCGGCAGCACAGCGGTAACACGATGCCAGCACGAGCCTCTGGGCATCCGGTCGCGGCGAGGCAGCGAGGAAGCAGCAAACGCTTCGATAGAAGGCGACAACGTAGGTCACGGCATGGCGAGCCCCACGTGTAGAGGCAGAGCGGTGACACCATCTGGCGACGGTCGACAAGGATCGTCCGGCTCCCCTCAGCGGGGGTCGCCGCTGATGTTGGAACATGGGCAGCGAACGATGGGCTGGCAAGATCGTCGGGCATAAGCCGGGCACAACCGACGCCGGCAAGGGCTGTCAGCCGCTGTAAGGCAACGAGAGACCTCGCCCAGGTCAGGACGCCGATCCGCCCGATCTGAGATGATCCACAGACCGCCGGACGGGTTCAGGGTTCGAGTGCCTGGGTCGTAGGTGGTCGACTCTCGGGGCCGGCGCCGAATGACCCTTGGTCATGTCCGCCGTGATCGGTCGTACGACGACCTGTGGTTTACGGTCGACGGCATGCAGCAGCAGGTGAGTGAGACGAGTGCAGTTCCATCACCCGGAGGTGACCGTGCGGCGTCCCTGATCGCCGCCCTCTGGGCACACTTCTGCGCCCGCCAGGTCTGGCCGACCTGGGCCGAGGTCGACCAGGAGCTCTATCTGGCCGGCACGCGATTCGAGCACGCGCGGGACGAGTTGACGCCTGGTCTCGTCTGCGGCATCGATTCCCGGGGTCGCATGCTGCCGGCACCTGAACAACGCCTCCGCTTGAGCATCGGTGGTGTCGCCAACTGCCGGACCGGTGGCGACCATGTCAGGACCTTCATGCTGCTCGTGCAGTACGCGGTAATGCTGGAACGGGGGTGGGATTACACGTCCGGTGAGCAGCCGTGGTTCTCGTTCGACGAGGCTCGACGTGCGGTAGCCGTGCCTCCCGGCGCTCACGGCCTCACGGTGCTGCGGCAGGTCCTTTCCGTGGTCGACGTCGAGCCGTGGTGCGGGGGATACAGCGGCGAGGCAGACGAGCGCAAAGTCTTCGTGACCCGCTCGATCCGGGAGTTCGCTGGCATGAAGTCAATTTCGGCGTACTGGGAGGTGCGGGATCGGTTGACTCGCCCGACTGACGTAGGCATCCCCGTTCCTGTCTTTCCCGTACAGGGGCCGACGCAGGACTCGGCCCGTGCCGCAGTCGAGGGATTACGCGTGGAGATCCACCCGCTGCTGCATGACGCGCTGTGGTTATACGAGAACGGCCGCATGGTAGAAGCGGCGGACACGGCGCTACGCGAGGTCGAGGCCCGCGTCGTTGCGCTATCGAAAGGTGCCTTGGCCCTTCCGGAAAGCGAGTCCTTCGGCCAGCGCCGCGTAGCCGCCGCCCTCAAGCCCAGCCTCGGCCCGATCCTGAATGTGAGCCACGCCGACGACGGGTACGACAGAGGCGAGCAGGACGGCATGACGTTCTTCTTCATGGGTGTCTATAGCGGTTTGCGCAACACCATCGGGCACCGGAAGTTCCGTCCAACTGATGCAGCGGAAGTCGCCGAGATTCTTGCTGTGGCCAGCATGTGCATGCGTCGGCTCGACACCGCCGAATCCCGTCTCTCCGGGGACCGCTGACAGGACCACATACTTCTACGCCCACTGCTTGGCAGCGGGCTGCGGCTCTAACTGCCTGTGTCCGGCGCGGTAGCGGAGGCAGCAAGAAAGCATCGAACGTGCCGCTTGCGGGCGACACGCGGCGCGTGCAGGCGAGGTGGTAGCCGAGCTGAGCGGTACGGGATGACAGTCGACGGCAGCAGTCGATGCGCCACACCCCGCGTTCGGGACGAAGCGTTCTAGCTTGCCCCGACGGAGGTCGCTGACGGCTGGGACAGGGCTAGCGGCCGACGCGGATGCGGTCGGCGGCATATACCTCACGTGAGCCGTCAGCGCGGAAGATCACGATTACCGGGGTGCCCTCACCGATGTCCAGCTCGCGCCGCTCGGCGGGTGTGGGCATCCGGGCGGTGGCGGTGTCGCCCTTGAGGAGGGTCACCGTCTCGGTCGGTTCGACTGAGCGGACGAACGTGCCGCGCGGCGGTTCCACGATCACGAGCCCTTCCGACCGGAGCAGTGCTACCGCTTGTCGGACACTCGTGCGGCTCAGCCCGTACTCCTGAGCCAACCGCAGCTCACTGGGAAGTGAAGCCCCAGGCGCGAGGTCGCCAGACGTGATCCGGTCTCGCAGGAGGTCTGCGAGCTGCCGGAACACGGCGCGATCCGCACTTGGGTCGATCACGAAAGCGACGCTACGTGTCCAACAGCTCTACATCCTATTGTATCTACAGTCCTACGTCGTTACGGTGACATGAACTGCGGCCTTTCGCGGAGAGCCTGTCCGGAGGCATGCGCGCGATCTTGATCCACACCCGAGGGGAGACCGGTGCCTCGCGTTTCGTACGAGGAGTACTTGATAGCCGTCGCGCTCACTCTGGCCAGGCGGCACCGGCCGGTCTGGTCCTGGGAGCGGTGGCGGAAGGTATGCCGATGCGGAGGCGAGCTGCCCTGCCATACAAGGCATCGGATTCCGATCAACCGAGGCCACTGGCCGCAAACCACCACCAGCAGAGCCCCCGGCCATCTGACCAGTCGGCAGCGCAGGAGACGCCGAGATGACGAGTCACCTCCCGGTCACTCCCGCGTGGACGTGCAGCGGATGCGGTGCCGACTGGCCTTGTCAGACCCGCCAACGGGAGCTGCGAGCGGAGTACGACGGCGTCCCCGTGTCGCTGGCCCTCTACCTGGCCGCCCATCTCGTCGACGCCGCCCAGGACTTGGCCCACGTCCCCGCCGGTTACCTGCACCGCCGGTTCCTCGGCTGGACCCGATGAGCATCCTGCGACCCGGCGACGAGAAGTTCCACTACAGCGACGGCTCCCACCGCTGGATCCCGCCGGACCCGGACTACGACCAGGAAATCTGGGACGAGCAGGTCCGCCAACACAAGCAAGGCCACCTCAAGAACGAGCGCCCCAAGGTCCGCATCCAGCGCCTCGTCTGATGCCAGCAGTACAGCAGCGAAGTACAGCAACCGTGCCAGCCGAGCCCGGCCGAGAAGCGCGCCAACAGGCCGGATGACCTCGCACCGCACCCGATCCGGCCGGCTCGCCGGCAATCCATAGGTTCAGGGTTCGAGTCCCTGGCGGCCCACCATCTACCGCCGCTGAGCTGCGAGAACGCTGGGTGAAGATGATCGGGCACCGCCAGGGCACCAACAACGCCGCGCGGGCCGTCCTTTTCGGCAACCAGTGGACGTAGGTCTCCAACGTGATCCGCAGGTTGGCGTTCCTCAGCGCCTTCTGTACGTCCTGCGGCTCAGAGCCGTGGCGCGTCGTCGCCAGGACCGGCGACTCGGGGAGTGGCAAGGTGGTCCGGTGGGAGTTCGACACCGAGGACGAGGTTCGGCAGATGGCGCGGCGTCTCGTCCAGGCCGATGGCGGTGCGGTCGATCCGGCACACGGTTCGGCGCGGTCCGAATTCGATTGACGGGATGACCGCAAGGATCCTACGGTCGCGCCGATGCGCCCTGGAGAGATCGTCGTCGCTGTCGAGCAGGTGCGCGCCCTGATCGACGAGCAGTTCCCCGAATGGTCGGACCTGCCGATCGTCCCGCAGCCGTTGATCGGCACCGACAACGCGCTGTTCCGGCTGGGTGATTCCCTGACGGCACGGCTGCCGCGGGCGCAGTGGGCGGTCGACCAGGTGGCGACCGGCGCCACCTGGCTGCCGCGGCTGGCGCCGCATCTGCCGGTGCCAGTGCCGGTGCCGGTCGCGGTTGGCCGGCCGGGCGGGGACTATCCGTGGCCGTGGACGGTCGTCCCGTGGCTGGACGGGCGCAATCCGGAAGCCGGGCAGGATCTCGTCGACCTCGCCGTCGACCTCGCCGGCTTCGTGCGCGCGATGATCGCGATCGACCCGATGGGCGGGCCGGTCAAGGAGGGGATTCAGCGCGGCGTACCTCTGGTGCAGCGGGACGAGCTGACCCGCCGGTCGATCGCGGCGCTGGGCGACCGGATCGACGGGCGGGCGGTGACCGCGGCGTGGGACGAGGCGATGGCAACAGACGAGTGGCCCGGACCGCCGGTATGGCTGCACGGTGATCTCCTGGAAGGCAACCTGCTGGTCGACCGGGGCAGGCTCATCGGGGTGATCGACTTCGGCAGTCTCGGCCGCGGCGATCCGGCGGTCGAGGTGCGGCCGGGCTGGAGCCTGTTCGATGCCCGCGCGCGTGCCGCCTACCGGGAGGCGCTCGGGTTCGACGAGGCGACCTGGGTGCGCGGGTGGGCCTGGATGCTGTCGGGCTCGCTCTACTGGCTGGCGGACCTGTGGGACTCGATCAGCGAGGACGACCGCGAGGACACGATCCGCTACATCGACTACATCGTGCGCCACCGCCACGACTGACCTGCGGTGTCGGGCGACGTCCCGCACGGCGGCGTCGGGCCGTCGCCGGCGGATTCAGCTCCAACCGGATTCGGGGCAACCCGCGACGGCCGATCCTCGATTCGGTGCCACGACCGCTCCACCGCGCTGTCGGTGCCGATGCGGTGATCGCACCAGACCGACCAGTCGCCTAGCGCAGCCGCCGGGACGAGATGTTCTCCTGGGCCAGCAGTCGAAGCGACGCGACGATCCGCTCGCCGAGGATGGTGCCGATCACTACGCTCTCGGCGATCTGATCCGGGTCGGCCCGGGAGGCGACCGCGGCGACCTCCAGCTCGGTGAACCGCTCGACCGCCTCCGCGTACGAGTCGAGGAAGCCGACCAGGTGGTCCTGGCCGAGTGATCGCAGGACGCTGATGGTGTCGACCAGGGTGGCGATCGCCGGTGAGTCGGGCGCGACGGCCCAGCCTCGCCGCTGGATGAGTTCCTGCACCTGCGCGGTGGCGGCCGCGTGTGCGTCTTCGCCCGCAGTCGGCTGCCGGCTCGGGGTGATGGCCCGATGCACCACCCCGATCCGTTGGTGCAGGGACAGGGTGTCGGAGTCGAGCGCTTCGAGTACGGCTCTGACCTGGGCCACGGGGACCTGGGCCAGGTCGATCATGGCTCGGATCAGGCGCAGCCGGTTCAGGTGATGCTCGTCGTAGCTGGCCTGGTTGGGGCTGGTCAGTTCGCCGGGCGGCAACAGGCCTTCCCGTAGGTAGTACTTGATCGTCGGTACCGCAACCCCTGACCGCCGACTCAGCTCCGCGATGCGCATCCTTGACTTCCTCTCACCCGAGACGGATAGTAGCAGTATCCATAAGCAGATAGTGGCACTATCCATCCGGGGGAAGATGATGATTGAAGCGGTTCTGCTGATCGCCCTGCTGGGCTTCCGTCTACTGGGTGCGCTCGGTGTGCGCCGGTTCGCCACCTGGGCGGCCAGCGCGGCACACGCGATGGCGGTCATGCTCGTCGTCACCGCAACCGCGCACTTCGTGCCGCCGAGCGTCACCGTGATGCCGAACCACGCCGACCTGGTCCGGATGGTGCCGCCGGTCGTGCCGTTCGCCGAGGCGATGGTCTACCTGACCGGCGTGCTGGAGCTGCTGGGCGCCGTGGGCCTGGTGCTGACCGCGACCCGCTGGGCGGCCGGGGTCAGCCTGGCCGCGCTCTACGTGCTCCTGCTTCCGGCGAACGTCTACGCCGCCGTCAACGACGTGCCGTTCAACGGGGGTGCGCCCACTTCGCTGTGGCTGCGAATCCCGGAGCAGGTCCTCTACATCGCCATCGCCGTCTGGGTGGCCCGGTCGGCCGACCGCACGGCGGCCCGACGCCTCCTGCACGTGTGGCGTGCCCGCGTCACACCGTCGGCGGCCGTTGCCGACCGCCCCTCGTCACTGTGATCCGGAAGGAGTTCGCCGTGCAGACCTTGGCTCTCAGTACCGAGTCCCGCGTGATCGCCGGGCTGGTGCTCCTCACCGTCGTCACCATCCAGGTCGGCGGCTGGTTCCTGACCCGCATCGCCCAGGGCGCGGTGCCGATGACCGACTTCCAGAAGTCCTCCGCACGCGCCGGGCACGGCCACGCCGGCGTACTGGTGATCCTGAGCCTGGTCGGCCTGCTCTACGTGGACGCCACCGGCCTCACCGGCGCCTGGCTCTGGATCGCCCGGTTGGGACTGCCCGTCGCCGCGGTCCTGATGTCCGCCGGGTTCTTCGCCTCCTCCGCCGGCAGGAACGCCACCCGGCCCAACAGCTTCGTCTGGGTGCTGTGGGCCGGCGCGCTCTCCCTGGCCGCGGGGGTGGTCAGCCTCGGCGTCGGGCTGCTGACCGCCTGACGAAACCGGCAGCCGGCCGCGACCACCTACCCCCACTCCCGGCGCACCGGAGGCTCCTGCGGCTCCTCGTGCGGAGGCTCCGGTTGCGCCGTCTCGACCATCTCATCCTCCGGAACGCGGCCCGGCAGCTTGCCGAATCTCTCGTGCCGCCGGGCCTCGTACTCCTCGTCCGTCGACCGGTCGGTGCGTCCTCGGTCCTCACTCATGCCGACCTCCCTCGCTGGTCCCATTGTCCCCGCCGAGGCGACCTTCGCGCCGGGATCGGTGACGCTGGTGCCGCCCGGGCCGGCACTCAGGCCTACCGGGCGACATCGAGGTTCGCGACTGCAGCGTGCCGGTTACCTGGGGGCCGACCGGTATGAGGAACAGGTGACGGTGGTCGACCGCCAGCGAGTCTGGCTGAGGCACTGACGGGCGAGCAGCACAGTCCCGGACCTGGTGAGGGCCGCGCCCTGCCCGTCCGCCGGCTGCGCCGTCAGAGTCCAGGTGTAGGCAGTGTTGGGCATCAGGCGGCCGGAGCCGTCCTTGCCGTTCCACGCGGCGGCCACCAGGCCGCGCGCCAGGCCACCGGAGAGGGTACGGACGGCGGCGCCGGTGGCCTTGTTCTTGATCACGAGCGTCCAGGAGGCGGCCGGCTTGGACAGCCACCACTTCGGGCTCCACTGAGCGGCGCCTCCCTTGACGTCCACCGAACCGGCGACGCTGGCGTCGAGCTGCACGAGGGGCGAGACCGGGATGCCGCTGGTGACCAGGTGGACGGCACCGTCGGCACCGGCGTGGGCGATCAGCCCGGTGTACGGGTCGACGTCCCAGAGACCCGACGAGAAGTCCCCGGCGGTGTGCGACACCGGCGAGCCGCTGCGCATGTCGGTCACCTTCAGCTGGCCGTCCGCCTCGGACACGACGAAGCCGTCACCGAGCTTCGCCCGGGACCAGCCGGATCCGGAGACGAGGGTCAGGTTCTTCTTCGTGACGGTGTCGTAGACCCCCTGGCCCTCCATCGAGCCGACACAGGTCCACAGCAGCCATCGCCCGACCGCCTGGAAGTCCTCCAGGAGGCAGCCGCGCCCGAACCACACCTGAGCGCCCCGCTGTCCGGTCAGGGCGTCGACGGGGGTCACCGCATCGTTGCCGTCCTGCACCCAGAGGGTGGTGCCCCACATGGCCCTGACGCCGGCCGTCGTGGTGAACACCGTGCGCCGGGTGCCGAGGTCGATGATCCGGGTCACCGCCCCGGTGTCGGGGGTGGCCGCCAGGGCGGCGAAGCGGCCGCTGGCGGCCACCACCGACTGGTAGGTGCGGGAGCTGTCGATCCGGCTGCCCGGCAGGGACTGGGTCGGCTCCAGGAGATGCGGCTGCAGGGATCCGTCGACGCCCGAGACGACCGTCCGACCGTCGCCGGTGTCGTGGAGCTCGGTGCACAGCCCGCCTGCGCAACCCTCGTAGGTGGCACCGCGGGCCACCCGGGCGCCGACGGTGGGGGAGCCGGCGACGCCGATGTCCCGCGTGTAGAGGTGGCGCTGCTCGATGGCGAGGTCGTGCTCCTGGGTGGTGAGCCGGCCCTGGGTGAGGGTCAGGTCATCCACCCTGACCGGCATCCGCTGAGGGTACGCATCGGCGATCCTGCGGGCCGTCACCTGGCCGTCGGCGGCGGCCTCGACCAGGGAGACCCCCCAGCCGTCCCATCCCGGGCCGGACCCGCCCGGCACCAGCAGCCCGCCGTTCGGCGTCGGCAGGGCACGCTGCGCCGACCTGGCCAGCAGCGTCTTGACCGTGGAGCCGTCGAGGGCGACGACCTCGACCCGCCAGACCGGCAGGAGGTAGGAGAGCCGGCCGAGGGACGAGTCGTACCGGGACACGACGAGCGTCTCGCCGACCATGCCCAGCAGCTGCGCCTCACCGGTGAGCGGCACCGTCCGCGGGGTGGCGCTCAGATTCTGGCGGGAGTGGACGAAGACGACGCCGTCCTGCCACCACAGCAGGTGGGTGGGGGTGAGCACGATCCGGCCCGGGTTCGCGTCGACGCGGTACGGCAGCGGGATCAGCCGCCCCTGGTCGACGTCGAGCCAGCCGGTGCCGCCGCCGGCGGCCGTCCGGTACTGCACGACCTGTCCGTGCGCGTCGCCCAGCGGGGAATCGGCCTCGAACGTCGCGAGCACACCGTCGGGAACACCCTGCACCGCCCGCTGGGTGAAGGAGTTGTCGTCACGGGTGTCGAGCAGCTGCCAGGTGACGTCGGCGCCGCCGAAACTTCCCGTCGTCGTCACGACCGTCCAGCCGAGCGTGCTGACGTAGGTGTGGGCGGCGGGGAGCACGACCGTACGGGACCGCCCGGTCGACATGTCCCGCAGCCGCACGGTCCGGTCGTTGTCGTCGTAGTGCGCGACGACGTCCGAGCCCGCGCCGAAGTCCGGCACGGTGCGGATTCCGGTGGCGGACGCGTCGACGACCGTGTCGGCGCCGGCGTAGCTCGTCCACAGGTGACCACGCGCGTGCTCGTAGCGGAGGAATCCCGAAGGACCGGCGCTCAGCAGGCTCGTATGGGGGCGCAGGACGGTGGTGGGAGGGATCACCACCTCTCCCGAGCTGGGCTCACCCTGTGCGGCGCCGGTCGTCAGCGGGACCAGGCCCACGCCGAGCATGACTGACATGGCGCCGGCGATGCCGACGCGCACGAGCGTACGTCTGGACACGTTCGTCCTCCCCGCAGGACAGAAGGTGGAAGCTCCGGAGGCTGTTACTGCGCCATACCTGTGCATCCGCAGATGACGAACCGGCGACCTACGACGGCCGGGAGCCCCAGAAAGTAGCCGGAGCGTAGCAATCGGCCCGACGCATGATCAATGGTTCGGTCGGACGAATCGCGGCACGTCGGTGCGCAGGTCGGGCCGCCGGGGAGCAGGGCCCGGGGGAGGAAATGGTCGCCGCTTCGTCACCTGTCCGCACCGCCCGGCCCCTGGTTACCTCATCGGCGACGGATCACCAGAGAGAGCAGGGCACACCATGTCGATCCTCCGCCGTTCCCTCGCCGCCACGGGCGCACTCCTCGCCGCCGGCGCCGTCGCGCTGGTCGACGCGTCGCCGGCGCTGGCCAGCACGCCGTCGAGCTGCTCCAGCGTGCGCCAGATCGGCACCACCCGGGTGCTGACGGTCGGCGGCATGCAGGCGGCTTCGGTCAAGCAGTACTACGGCTGCGGCTACAACTACGCCTACATCTACGTCTGGGAGCAGTACCGCGCCTCCCACTCCAACTGGGACCTCTACGTCCACGTCATCGACGAGTCGGACAGCGGCACCGACTACGGGGTGGGCCGCCTGAACGACACCACCCGGGCCGAACTGTGGGGCGCCCCCGCCGCCACCGCGGCGCACTGCACCCACGTGACGGGCTACCTCAACGGCACGGGTGGTTCGACCAGCACGGTCTGCTGACCGCTGAGCCCCGACGCGGCCCGCCGGAAGCGCCGGCGGGCCCTCCCGGGCGTCCCGGACATCGCGGCCGGGACGCCGCGATCGACACCTCGAAAGGAACACCACCGGCATGAAGTTCACCATGCGGAAGGCGCTCGGCGTGGCTGCGGCGGTCACCGCGCTCACCGTCGCGCTGCCCAGCCCGGCCATGGCCTCGGACTCGTACCACGTCATGAACACCGGCGACGCGTTCGGCGGCGGCATCTTCGACTACAGCGGTGAGGCGTACTTCACCGAGCACGGCGACATCGTCAAGATCTGCGACACCGACGCCGACGGGTACGCGGTGAAGATGTGGGTCAACCTCGACGAGCCGCACGGGCCGAACCTGTACACCTTCACTCGCGGCGGGGAGGGCAACTGCGCCACCCACCGGGCAAGTGACGGCGGCGCCTACAACCTGCCGGAGAACAAGTACATCGGCTTCCTGTTCTGCCGGTACAAGGACGGCCACGAGTCGGAGTGCGCCGGATACCGCTTTTACAACGACCACTGACGGTCGGCGCCGGGGCGCCCCCGCACGAAAAGGGCGCCCCGGCGCGGAGTACGAGTGGCTGAGGGCCCTGTCGCGAGCCATCGGTAACATTCACCGGCGATGGTCCACAGCGAGCAGTCGGTGACGCACGACCCCGGCGTCGTCCTCGGGGTCGACGGCTGCACCGACGCCGTCGAGGTGGGGCGGGGCGGCTTCGGCGTGGTCTACCGGGCCTGGCAGCCCGACTTCTCCCGCTGGGTGGCGGTGAAGGTGCTCGCCGCCGACTGGCACGGCCCGTCCCGCGCCCGCTTCGACCGGGAGTTGCGGATGCTGGGCCGGCTCTCCGGCCACCCGCACATCGTCACGCTGCACCAGGCCGGCTGCACCGCCGCCGGCAACCCGTACCTGCTGATGGCGTACGAGGAGGGCGGCTCGCTGGGCGACCGGCTGTGCGGCGGCGCGGCCGGCGACTGGCGTGCGGCGGTCGCCGGGGGCATCGCGATCGCCGGCGCACTGGAGACCGCGCACCGCGCGGGCGTGCTGCACCGCGACGTGAAGCCCGAGAACATCCTGATCTCCGGGTACGGCGAGCCGAAGCTGGCCGACTTCGGGCAGGCCCGGCCCCGCTCGGCCCGCCCGGCCGGCGCGGCCGGGACGGTGACCGCGAGCGTGCTGCACGCCGCGCCGGAGGTGCTGCGGGGCGGCCCGCCCTCGGTGGCCGCCGACGTCTACGCGCTCGCCTCGACCGTGCTGCACTGGATCCGCGGCACCCCGGCCTTCGCCCCCGCCGACGGGGAGTCGCTGGAATCCCTGCTGTGCCGGATCGCCGTGGACCCGGTGCCGGACCTGCGCCCGCTGGGCGTACCCGACGGGGTGTGCGCGGCGGTGGAGCGCGCGCTGGCCAAGGATCCGGCGCGGCGGCCCCCGACGGCCGCCGCCTTCGCGGAGCAGCTGCGCGCGGCGCAGGCGGCGGCGGGCCTGCCGGTGACCCCGTTCGTCCTCGGCGGTGTCGGCGACGACCCCGGCGGGCCGCAGCCGCAGCCGCCCGCCGACCAGGCCGCCGCGCTCTCGTTGACCGAACGCCGCCGGGCCGCCCTGGCGCTGTCGGCCACCGTCACGCGCCCGCCGGTCGGGGTACGCCGGCCCGCGCTGACCCGCTCGCTCGGCCTGCTCGTCGCGCTGGCGTCGGTGCTGACCGTCGGCGGATCGCGGGCGCTGCCCACCCCCACCCCGGTGGCGCTGCCGGCCCAGGTGCCCTTCGGCGAGCTCGAACTCAACGCCGAGTCGCCCGAGCAGGTGGTGGCCGTCGGCAACCGGGCGGACCGGCCGCTCCGGTTGACCGGGTTGACGCTGACCGGGCCGTCCGCGGGCGACCTGCGGATCGTCGCGGACGGGTGCACCACCCGGCCGCTCGCGCCCGGCGACCGGTGCGCGGTGCGCCTGGTCGCCGTGCCGCGCGCCGCCGGGCCGATCCGGGCGTCGCTGGAGCTGACCGCGGGCGGCCGGCGGGTCACCACCCCGATCGCCGGCACCGGCCGGCCCCGACCGGCGAGCCGGGACGACGCGCCGCCCGGCCCCTGCTACGCCGACGCCTACCAAGTCGGCGCGTCGGCCTACGGCCATGCGGGCGGCCTGCGGGCGATCTCGGTGAAGCACTACTGGTCGCCGAGCTGCCGCGCCACCATGGCGTACGTCTGGGTGTGGAAGCAGTACCGGGACAACGCGGCCGTCAGCGGCGGCACCTGGAACGTCGACCTGGGGGTACGCGAGGACGGGCCGACGGCGGCGCGACAGCGCGCGGTCGGGCAGCCGTTCGAGCTGTGGACCGAGCCGTACCCGTCGGCGGGGCGCTGCACCGCGGCCACCGCGACGGTCACCGCCGACCGGTCGAAGGCGGCGACGAGCGCGACCACCGAGCCCTGGTGCGACCGGTGACGGCCGGCTACTTCGAGGTCCACGGGGTGGGCGCGGTCCGGCTCGTGCCGCTGACCACCGAGGCGCTGACCATCGGCCGGGCGCCGGGCAACGAGCTGCCCATCGACAGCAAGCTGGTCTCCCGGCTGCACGCCCTGGTGGAACGCTTCCCGTCCGGCTGGACGATCCGCGACCTGGGCAGCACCAACGGCACCACGGTCAACGGCGGCCGGGTGCAGGCGGCGAGGCTGCTGCGCGACGGCGACCGGGTGGAGATCGGACCGGCCCGGCTGCTCTTCCGCGCCCCGGCCGGGCACACCGGCACCCGGACGGTGGGCGTCGAGCCGCCGCCGGCGCCCCCGGCGCTGACCCGTCGCGAGCAGGATCTCGTCGAGGTGCTCTGCCGCCCGTACGTCGAGGGCGGTACGGCCTTCCCGGAGCCGCCCACCGTGCGGGCGCTGGCTTCCGCGCTCGGGGTCAGCGAGAGCGCCGTGAAGAAGCACCTGGCCCACCTGTACGACAAGTTCGGGCTGGTCACCAACGACGAGCGGCGTCGGTCCCGGCTGGCCGGCGAGGCGGTCCGCCGGGGTGCGGCCGGCCTGTCCGGCGGCTGACGTACGCGTGCCCTCCGGACCCCCCACGGGCCCGGAGGGCACACCCCCCTGTTTCCTCCCTGCGCGCCGCGCCCCCGCGAAGGGCGCGACGACGGCACTGGCGCACCTCGTGCGCCGGGCGGCCCGGCCGGGAGGACGTGGCCGGCGGCGCCCGCCACGAATCACACCAGGCCGGGCGGCGTGCCGACAGGTGTCGGAACGGGGAGGGTTTCCGCCCGGGGCGGGTCAGCGCCGGACGCCGACCCCGCCGTAGCCGTGGGAGACGCGTTCCTGCGGCTCGCCGTCGGGCCGCCACTCGGCCACCGGCACCAGCCCGGGCTCGACCAGGTCGTACCCGTCGAGGAAGCGCCGGATGTCGGCGTACGTGCGGGGGACCAGCGGCGCGCTGCTGCGCTGGTAGACCGCCCGGCCCTGCTGTGTCGGCAGCGGCGGCGCGCCGTCCGAGGTGAGGTGGGACACGACCAGGTGGCTGCCCGCGACGGTGGCCTCGCGCAGCCGGGCGACCGCGGCCCACGGGTCCTCGGCGTCGGTGACGAAGTGCAGCACCGCCACCAGCAGCACCGCCACCGGCCGGTCGAGGTCGAGCAGGGACCGCACGTCGGGGTGGGCGAGCAGTTCGTCGGGGCGGCGCAGGTCGGCGCGGACGACCACGGTGTGGTCGTCGGTGGGCAGCAGCCGCCGGGCGTACGCGACGGCGACCTCGTCCACGTCGACGTAGACCACCCGCGAGTCCGGCGCGACCTGGCGGACGATCTCGTGCACGTTGCCCTGGGTGGGCAGCCCGGCACCGATGTCGAGGAACTGGCGTATCCCCTGCTCGGCGGCGAACCGGACGGCCCGGCGCAGGAAGTGGCGGTTGGCCTGGGCGGCGATGCCGGTGTCCGGGAAGATCGAGAGGATCCGCTCGGCGGCGGCCCGGTCGGCGGCGAAGTTGTGGCAGCCGCCCAGGAAGTAGTCGTACATCCGGGCCACGTTGGGCCTCTGGTCGGCATCGGTCGGCGCGGTCACCGGCCACTCCCCTCACTCGGCGGCGTCGCGCCTGCATGTCTAGCACCCGCAGCGACGATACGCTGACCCCTCGTGTCGGTGATCCGGCTGCGGTCCGCCGGCGCCTGCCGTACGACGGGGGCACGACCGTCGCCGAGGAGGTACGCGATGACCAGTCAGCGGGAGACCGTCGAGGTCGATCCGGCCCTGTTCCGGGCCGTGTACGACTCGCCCGCCGCGCTGCCCGGACGGCACCGCTGGGTCACCCCCGAACACGACGTGCGCCGGATCGAGAAGCTGCTCGGGATGCCGGCGAGCAGCATCGGCGCGCCGCTCTGGGTCAGCGGCGACGAGCCGGACTGTCCGAAGTGCGGCCGCCGGCAGACCTGGCTGGACATCGTCTCCTCGGCGCTCAAGAACGTGCACGACCCGGTGATGATCGCCACGGTCATCCTCGGCGACCGCAAGTACGTCAACACCGAGGTGCCGGACGGCATCGCCGGGGTGTACTGCGTCGACTGCCACACGCCGATCGAGGGGTTGCGCAGCTTCAAGTGCCACAACTGGGCGTACGCCTTCGAGGCGCTGGAGGAGGTGCGGGAACGGATGGCGGGCGGGGTCAGCCGGCCAGCTCCCTGACGTGCCGCACTCCCGGGCGGCCGTCGAGCAGCACCTCGCCAGCGGGCGTGAAGCCGGCCCGGCGCAGCACCGTCAGCGAAGCGGTGTTGTCCCGCGTGGCGGCGGCGGTCAGCCGGGTCAGCCCGTACGCGTCGCGGGCCAGGTCGCAGACCTGCCGTACGCCGGCCGTGGCGACGCCCCGCCCGGTGGCCCGTTCGGCGACCCGGTAGCCCAGGTCGGCCGTGCCGTCGGCCACGTCGACCAGGTTGAACCGGCCCAGCACCCGGCCGTCGTCGTCGATTAGGACGTGGAAGTGGCACCGGCCGGTGTCCTGCTCCGCGAGCAGCGCCGCGTGCCGGGCGGCGAACTGCGCGAAGTAGTCGTCGCCCCGGTCCGGCACGCTGCGGGCGAAGTACGCCCGGTTCTCCCGCTCGAAGTCGAGCAGCGCGGGAGCGTGGCCGGGCGTCAGGCGCTGGAGTTCGGGCACCCGCGCCACCCTAGTCGGCCGAACAGTGGGCGGGCGTCCACAGTCACCGGTCCGCCGCATCGCCTCGCTGCCGGACGAGCCCGGCGTGGAAGATGGCGATGCCCACGAGGGTGGCGATCGCCGCCACCACCATGGCCGCTTCCCGGAACCCCTCGGTCAGCGCGAGGGCGACGAGGACGAGGCTGGCCACCAGGGTGAGGAACGCGCCGCCGCGAACCGCGTTGTCCTGCATCGGTGATTCTCCTCGTTCCTCCGGTCGTGGGTACCGGCCTGGTGAACACTCCCACGACCGGCCGATCCGGTCGACCCCGGCGCGGTCGATCAGGCGCGGCGGGCGGGACGCCGGCCACGCGGGGAGGGCGGCTCCGGGCCCGGGTCCGGCACCGGCGGCATGGGCCGGGTCACGGCCTTCTCCCCGGTGACCGTGACCGGTTCCCCGGCGTGCCGCAGCGTGACCTCGGCGTCCGGGGCCGCGCCGGGCAGCTCGTAGCGGGCCTCGTCACGGGTGAGGGTGACCCGGAGCCGGTGCCCGCGCCAGCACAGCCCGAAGGCCAGCCGGTCGAGCCGGGCCGGCAGCCGGGGCGTGAAGGACAGCTCGCCCCGCTGGTCGCGCAGCCCGCCGAAGCCCTCCACCAGGACCGTCCAGGCGCCGGCCAGGGCGGCCAGGTGCAGCCCGTCGCTGGTCTTGTCGCCCAGGTCCGCCAGGTCGTGCAGCGCCGCCTCGGCGAACAGGTCGTACGCCAGGTCCAGGTGCCCGACCTCGGCGGCGAGCACCGCCTGGGAGGCGGCGGAGAGCGACGAGTCGCGGACGGTACGGGCCTGGTAGTAGGCGAAGTTGCGGGCCTTCTCCTCGGCGGTGAACTCGTCGGGGCAGCGCTGCATGGCCAGCACCAGGTCGGCCTGCTTGACCACCTGCTTGCGATAGAGCTCCAGGTAGGGAAAGCGCAGCAGCAGCGGGTAGTCGTCCTCGGTCATCGCGTCGAAGTCCCACTCGGGCTGCTCGGTGAAACCGGCCGCCTGCTGGTGCACGCCCCGCTTGCGGTCGTACGGGAGGTGGATCGCGTCGGCGGCGGCCCGCCAGCCGGTGATCTCGGCCGGCGTGACGCCCAGTTCCGCCGCGCGGGCGGGGTGCCGCTCGGCGGCGTCGGCGGCGCCGGTCAGGTTGTGCCGGGCCATCAGGTTGGTGAAGAGGTTGTCGTCGACCAGGGCGGCGTACTCGTCCGGGCCGGTGACGCCGGTGATGTGGAAGGCCCCCTCGTCCGACCAGTGCCCGAAGCCGTGCCAGAGCCGGGCCGTCTCGACCAGCAGTTCCACCCCGATCTCGGCGAGCAGTTCCTCGTCGCCGGTGGCGCCGACGTGGCGCAGCACCGCGTCGGCGATGTCGGCGTTGACGTGCAGGGCGGCGGTGCCCGCCGGCCAGTAGCCGGAGCACTCCCGGCCGCTGATGGTCCGCCAGGGGAAGGTGGCGCCGGGCAGCCGCAGCTCGGCGGCGCGCTCCCGGGCCTCCGGCAGGTGGGCGTGCCGCCAGCGCAGCGCCGACCGGGTCACCTCCGGCATCAGGTACGTCAGGACCGGCAGCACGTAGCCCTCGGTGTCCCACAGGACGTGCCCGTCGTAGCCGTTGCCGGTCAGCCCCTTCGCCGGGATCGTCCGGTCGCCGTCGGCCCGGCCGGCCTGGAGCAGGTGGAACACGGCGAACCGGATGGCCTGCTGGAGTTCCGGGTCGCCGTCGAGTTGCACGTCGGCGGTCTGCCAGCGCGCGTCGAGGGTGGCCCGCTGGTCGGCGAGGAGGGCGTCGAAGCCGTGCTCCCGGGCGGCGTCCGCCTCGCCGGCGACCAGGTCGGCCAGCTCGCCCGGCGGCATCCCGTCGACGGGCGTGCACTCGTACGCGGCGTATTTAATGATCCGCAGTCGCCGGCCGGGACGCAGCCGCCCCTCGACGCAGAGCCGCAGGCGGTCGGGGGTGCAGTCGTCGGAGACGGTGAAGCCCTCCGGCAGGTCCGTCTCGTGGGTCACCGCGACCGCCACCCGCTGGGCGCTGCGGTCGGTACGGTGCACCAGCACCCCCGAGCCGTCGTCGCAGCGGTGGGCCTCGGCGTGCAGCGGGTCGTGGATCACCGAGGCGGCCCGGGGATCGTCGGGGTTCTCCGGCACCCGCTCGTTGGCCTGCACGTCCGAGCAGAGCCGCAGCTCGACCGGGGCGTCGTCCAGCGGCTCCACCTCGTAGCGGACGGCGGCGACCCGGTGCCGGGGCAGCGACACCAGGCGGGTGCTGCGGATGCGGACGCCGTGCCCGCCCGGGGAGATCCACTCGGTCTCCCGGTGCACCACGCCGGCGCGCAGGTCGAGCACCCGCTCGTGCCCGCGCAGGGTGCCGGTGCGCAGGTCCAGCGCGTCGCCGCCCACCCAGAGCCGGACGAGGGCGGCGTTGGGCGCGCTGACCACGGTGTCGCTGCGCTTCGGGAAGCCGTACCCGTCCTCCGGGTAGCTGAGTTCGCGCTGCTCGTGGAAGCCGTTGAGGTAGCTGCCGGGCATGCCGTACGGCTCGCCCTCGTCCAGGGTGCCGCGCCAGCCCACCCAGCCGTTGCTGAGCGCGAAGACCGACTCGGTCTCGCCGAGTCGGTCGCTGTCGTCCGCCGTCCGCCGGATCAGCCAGTTCTCGTCGCTACGCACGGATGTGTCGTTACCCCTGCTCGGCGGCCGGTCAATCCGCCCGCCGCTGTGAACTCGCTGTGACGAAGGTCAGGGTCGACCCCTCACCATCGCACGATGCCGGCCGCCTCCGTGATTCGTACCCTTCGACCAAGGTAAACGGGGTATGAACATTTGGTGAGGTGAGGCACGATGCATACCGGCACGACGGACGTTCCCGACATCAGCGAGGACTGGTACCGCGACATCGCCGACGTCGCGGACTCCTCCCCGGCGCCGGTGCAGTGGTTCGCGGTGCACTTCACCGAGGGTGCGATCCTGCTGCTCGGTGCGCTGTTCCTGCTGGCCGCCGCGCCCCGGCTGCTACGCGGTCAGCCCCGGCCGCGGGCGGTCGCGCTGATCGCGCCGGTCACCGTGGTCCTCGCGTACGGGTGCAGCGAGGCGTTGAAGCTCCTCTTCGACCAGGACCGGCCCTGCCGGACGGTAGCGACGGTGGTGGCGGGGCACTGCCCGCCGGCCGGTGACTGGTCCTTCCCGAGCAACCACGCCACCATCGCCGGCGCGCTCGCCGCGGCCACCCTGCTGCTCTCCCGCCGACTCGGGCTGGTCGCCGTCGCGCTGGCGCTGCTCGCCGCGCTGTCCCGGGTCTTCGTCGGCGTGCACTACCCGCACGACGTGGCCGCCGGCCTGGCCCTCGGCGCCCTGGTGACGCTGGCCGGCACCGCACTGGCCGCCCGCCCCGTCGCCGACCTGCTGGCCCGCCACCGCACCGGCCCCGACCGCTTCCGGGCCACCGCCGACCACCCCTGACCCTCACCCAGACGCAGCCCCACCTCTTTTGATCAAGAAGTTTGCGTCTCAGGAAACCCTCTTCCCGACGCAAACCTCTTGATCACCGCGAGCGAGGGCGTCAGGTGGGCAGGAGGAGGGCGGCACAGGTGCCGAGGATCAGGAACGGGCCGAAGGGTAGGTGGCTCGACCAGCTGACCCGGCGAGCCAGCAGCAGGGCGACGCTGACCAGCGCCGAGAGGGCGAAGGTGAGCAGCAGCCCGGCCACCAGCACCGGCCAGCCGTACCAGCCGAGCAGCATGCCGGCGCTGAGCGCCAGTTTCGCGTCGCCCAGGCCGAAGCCGCGCCGGCCGAGCAGGAGCGTGGTGGCGGCGAAGGCCAGGCCCAGCGCGGCCCCGGCGGTCAGGGCGCGCAGCCAGGGTGCGTATCCGGGGCCGGTCGACGCGGCCACGGCGAGCAGCGTGACCGTGCCCGCGGCGGCGGGCCAGGTGAGCCGGTCGGGCAGCCGTTGCACGGCGAGGTCCACCAGCGCCAGCGGCACCGCCCAGCCGAGCCACCAGGCGAGCGCGGCCCGCTCGGCGAGCGTCGCCTCGGTCAGGACCAGCACCGCCAGGGCCGCGAGGACGGCCAGCTCCACGCTGCCCGGTGGCGCACCGATCCGGGCCCCGCAGGCGCCGCACCGGGCCGCCGGACCGAGCCCCGGATGCCCCAACCCGATCGGCGCCCCGCACCCGTCGCAGCCGACCCGCGCCGCCGACCGCACCGGTACGGCGTACCGGGCGACGGCGAGCCGGAGCACCGGGGTCACGGCCAGCGCCGCGAGGGCGCGTACGGAGAGTGATTCCTGAACTCGGCGCGGGTGATGTTCCGCCGCCGGCGGCGACGGTGGACCGCTCGCGTCAACGAGCTCGTCGCTTTGATGGGAATCCCTTCTGACGGTTTTAGCAACGCGGGGACGGATCGGGCGAGACACATCGACAGGGGCCATATCCTCTGGCCGGGCCGCCCGATCAGCGGGCGGGCCCGACCGACCGTCGGCACCCGCAGCCCGACCGGGCGCGGTGACCCGTCCCGGCGTTCCGGACCCACCCTCGGCCACCCCGACCACCTCCGTTCATCACCCAACGTGTTCGGATGAATTGCCTCTGTTGCATCGGCGGACGTGAGCCTATGCTCGCCCCTTGGGTACGGCGCAACCCCCGTCAACAGCGTCGGAGGCCACCCGAGACATCAGGTTCCACCATTCCTTTAAAGATCCGCATTGGTAAATGCGACAGCGGGATTCGAGGTCCGGACGGCATCATCCGGGCGCGCTGGCGCATGCCCGGAGGCCGCCGGAAACGGTCCCCCGGGCGGCACCGAGGAGGGCACGGCGTTGCGTACACGGCATCCCCGCCGATGGACAACCTGCCTGGTCGTCGCCACGGTGGTCGGGTCGACCGCCGGCTGCGGCGGCGCGGAGACGGCCTCCGGGCCGGCCGCCCGCAAGACCGCCGCTCAGCCCCGCCACTCGGCCGAGGAGGAACGGGTCGCGGCCAAGGCCGCGCTCGCCGCCTACTCCGGATATCTGACCGCGTCCCGCGAGGCGAGCCGCGACAGCGACCCGCGGCACCCCGCACTCACCCGCTTCCTCGCCGATCCGCTGCTCACCCGGGTCCGGGTGGCCATCGGCCAGGCGCGGACGCACGGCGCGGTCCGCACCGGCATGTTGCGCTCCGACCCGACGGTGACCTCGGTCAGTCTGGGCACCGTCCCGCAGACGGTGGAGATCCAGGACTGCCTGGACGCCACCGGCTACCGGCTGGTGTACGCCAAGGACCGGCGGGTCGTGCCCGGCTCCGGCGGTGGCCGCCACCTGGCCACGGCCACCGCCACCCGGTACCCGGACGGCCGCTGGCTGATCAGCTCCGGTGCCGCTCACGAGGACCAGCCGTGCTGACCTGGGGAGGAGGGCGCGTCCCGGCCCGCGGATCCCGGGCCGGGACGCCCCGCCGGCTGCTCACCGGGACGCTGCTGACCCTGCTCGTCGCGCTCGCCGCGCCGGTGCCGGCCGCCGCACCGGCCGCCGCCGAGGGGCCCAAGCCGCAGTGCCCGCCCGGGCAGAACGACTGCAGCATCTGGGACGACGACCCGGGCACACCGGGCGGCCCGGGTGGCGGCAGGGACACCGGTGGCGACACCGGGGGCGGCGCCGCTCCGAAGTGCCAGTGGAACGGCAAGCCGCTGCCCTGCTACAACGAGTTCCTCGGCTGGTTCAACAACGCCGACGGCTGCTACTACAAGCTCGAAGAGCCGCAACCGGCCGGCACCCCCGAGGGCAAGCAGTGGTACCTGGTCACCTGCAACGGCGGTGACCTGGGCGATCAGCACGAGGAACTGCGCGACGCCCCGCCGCCCGGGTACGGCGCCCCGCCCGACCCGGAGGAACTGGCCCGCCGCGCGCTGGCGTCGATCTCGCTGCTGCCGCCACGGATCGCGATGGCACCCCGCCGCAACACCGGCCCCGGCCTGGTCGGCCTGCCGGTCTGGATGTGGGCCAGCCCCGGCGCGAGTTACTTCGGGCCGATCAGCGCCGACGAAGAGGACCGGGGCCTGCGGGTGGAGATCACCGCCAAGGTCGACCGGATCGTCTGGACCATGGGCAACGGCGTCAAGGTCACCTGCGCCGACGAGGGCACCCCGTACGACCCGAAGGGGCCCCGCGCCGGGAAGACCTCGCCGGACTGCGGCTACGACTCCGGCTACCTGAAGGCCGACACCTACTTCGTCAGCGCCACCACGTACTGGTCGGTGACCTGGCACGGCGGCGGCGAGAGCGGCGTGATCGCCCAGACCCGGACCAGCGGGACGATTCCCATCGAGATCGACGAGCTTCAGGTGGTTACCCGATGAGCCTGGTCACCCGCAACGGCACCCCGGTCGACGCGCCGGTCGCCCCGCCGAAGGTGCTCCGCCAGCGCCGGACCCGGCCCGGCCTGCTCGGGCTGGCGGTGCTGCTGATCGCGTTGGGCGGCCTCGGCGCGGCCTTCGCGGTCACCTCGGTCCGGGCCACCGGCAGCTACCTGGCGATCGCCCGTCCGGTCGAGGTCGGCCGGACGCTCAGCGCCGACGACCTGGTCAGCGTGCAGGTCTCCGGCGGGGCCGGGCTGGCCCCGGTGCCGGCGGGCAAGCTGAACGAGGTGGTCGGGAAACGGGCGGCGGTGTCGCTCACCCCCGGCACGCTGCTGACCATGGGGCAGCTCACCGACGCCCCGCTGCTCGCCGAGGGCCAGCAGCAGATCGCGCTCGGCCTCAAGCAGAGCCAGGTGCCCGCCCGCAAACTCCACCCCGGCGACAAGGTGCTGCTGGTCAGCACGCCCGCCGACAACGACGACAGCGCCGCGCCGAGCACCCGCTTCACCGGCACGGTGATCGACACGGCCACGCCGGAGAACGACGACGTGGTGGTCTACGTGGCGCTGCCGGTGCGGGACGTGCCGGCGGTGGTGGTGCTGGCCGCCCAGGAGCGGATCGCCCTGGTCCTGGTCGAGGCGGCCTGATCATGGCGATCATCGCGCTGGTCTCGGCGAAGGGCTCGCCCGGGGTCACCACCACCGCGCTGGCCTGCGCGCTGAGCTGGCACCGGCGGCTGGTGCTCGCCGAGTGCGACCCGGCAGGCGGCACCATCCTCGCCGGCTACCTGGGCGGCGCGCTGGACGGTCCGCGGGGCATCGGCGAACTGGCCGTCGGGGAGCTGCGTGACGGCAACCTGGAGACGGCCTTCTGGTCGCAGCTGGTCGACCTGGACGCGCCGAGGCGGGAACGGCTGCTCCTGCCGGGCGTGGTCGACCCGGCCCAGGCGGGCAGCGTCAGCCCGCTCTGGCAGCGCTTCGCCGACTTCTTCGGCAACCTGGACAAGGGTCGGCCGCCGTACGACGTGATCGTCGACTGTGGGCGGCTCCAGGTGGCCGGTCCACCGTGGCCGATCCTGCGCGCCGCCGCGGTGGTGCTGCTGGTCACCCGGGCGCAGCTGCCCGACCTCTCCGCCACCCGCTCGATGATCCGGGCGATCGAGCGGGACTTCACCGAGCACCGGGTGCCTCCGGGCACGCTGCGGCTGCTGGTGGTCGGTGACGGCCACGGCAAGGGCGAGATCAGCAAGGCGCTCCGGGTGCCGGTGATCGCCACCTTGCCGGCCGACCCGCGTACCGCCGAGGTGCTCAGCCTCGGCGGCACCGTACGCGCCGGGCGGCCGTTGATGCGCGCGGCCGGCGGGCTGGAGGTGCCGATCCGGGCGCTGCTGGACCGCCGCCGGGCCCGGCTCGCCTGGCCCGCCGCCCAGGAGGTGCCGGATGTGGTGTGAGCGGCCCGGGGAGGCGCGTCATGCGGTTTGAGCCGGTCTCCCACGACCCCCGCCAGCAGCCCGGGGCGACCTCGACCATGCCGCCGCTGCCCCCGGTCAACGGCCGGCACCACCACCCGGCACCGCCGGTCGCGCCGCCCGCGCCCGCCCCGCCGCCGCCGCGGCCGCGGGTGGACTTCGCGGTGGTCCGCGAGCTGCGCCGGGAACTGAGCGAACGGCTCACCCAGTGGCAGCGCGGCCGGGAGTTCGACGGAGACGCCGAGGAGGTCGAGCGCGCCCGGCTCGCGGTCGCCGTGGTCGCCGGGTACGCCGACTCGGTACGCCGGGCCGGCACCCCGATGGCCTCGGACGAGGAGCGGATCCTGCTCGACCAGGTCACCGCCGAGCTGGTCGGGCTGGGCCGGCTCCAGACGCTGCTGGTCGACGACACCATCGAGGAGGTGCACATCCTCGGCTGCGACCAGGTGCGCATCACCCGGCACGGCGGCGGCGTCGACTGGGTCGAGCCGATCGCCGACAGCGACGACGAGCTGGTGGAGATCCTCCAGGCGGCCGCCCGCCGGGCCGGCGCGACCGAGCGGTCCCTGTCGACGTCCAAGCCGACGCTGGACCTGCAACTGCCCGACGGCAGCCGGCTCGCGGCGGTGTTCCTGGTCAGCCACCGCCCGTACGCGGTGATCAGGAAGCACAACACGCTGGAGGTCAGCCTGGAGGAGATCGCCGGCGCGCGCCCCGACCTAGACGAGATGATCGACCCGCTGCTGCGCGACTTCCTCCGCGCGTCCATGCGGGCCGGGCTCAACATCATGGTCGCCGGGCTGGCGGGGGCGGGGAAGACCACGGTCATCCGCGCGCTGATGGACGAGATCCCGCCCGACGAGCCGTACGTGCTGCTGGAGGAGAGCCGGGAGCTGCTGCCGGCCCGCCGGGGCCGCAAGCACCGGGCGGTGATGAGCTTCGAGTCCCGCGAGGGGCACGGCGAGCGCGGCATGGACGGGCGGCCGGCGGGCGAGGTGAGCATCGCCGACCTGATCCCGGTGTCGCTGCGGATGGGCGTGCTGCGGATCATCGTCGGCGAGGTCCGCTCCCGGGAGATCGTGCCGATGCTCCAGGCGATGACCACCAGCCGCGGCTCGATGTGCACGATCCACGCCCGTACCCCGGCCGGGGTGAGCGAGCGGATCATCGAGCTGGCGCTGGCCCACGGCCGGGAGATGACGGTCGACCAGGCCCGCCGGATGGCCGGCAACGCCCTCGACCTGATCGTCTACGTGACCGTCGAGGACGAGACCGCGATCGGCGGGCGCAAGCACCGGTTCGTCTCCCACGTGGAGGAGGTGATCGGGGTCGGCGAGGGCAACCGGATCGTCACCACCACCGTCTTCGGTCCCGGGCCGGACGGCCGGGCCGTCCCCCGCCACCTGCCGGAGCGCATCCGCGACCAGCTGATGCGGGTCGGCTACGACGCCCGGCTGCTGACCCGCTTCATCGAGGCCGGCGCCGGGGCGTGGCGCCGCCCCCGGCACAGCCGCCTCGGCCCGGCGGTGCGCCGATGAGCGCGGGCGCCTCGCAGTCGCAGACGGAGACGGAGACGGCTCAGTGACCAACATCGAGCTGATCGCCGTCGTCTCCGGGGCGGCCTGCGTCGCCGGGCTGGTGCTGGCCGTGGTGGCGCTGGTCGGCACCCGGGCGCCCGCCCGCTCGGCGCCGGGAGCCGGGCGCGGGCTGCGCCGGCTCTGGCTGGGCTCCGGCGCGGGCCGCCGCGAGCAGCGGACGCACCAGCTCCGGCTGGCCGTGGCGGTGGCGGCCGGCGCGCTGGCCTTCCTGCTCACCGGGCTGCCGGTGGTGGGGTTGATCGTGGCGGTGGCCGTACCGGGGGTGCCCTGGCTCTTCTCGGTGGGCCGGGCCGAGGAGCGGGCGATCGCCCGGATCGAGGCGGTGGGCGAGTGGACCCGCCGGCTGAAGGACGTCTCCGCCACCGGGCAGGGCCTCCAGCAGGCGATCATCGGCACCATCGCCACCGTCCCGGAGGAGATCCAGGAGGAGGTACGGCTGCTCGCCGCCCGCCTCCAGGCCGGCTGGACGGCCCGTACCGCGCTGCTCGCCTTCGCCGACGAGATCGGCGACCCGGTCTGCGACCAGGTGGTGGCCGCGCTGATCCTGCACCTGACCGACCGGGGCGAGCGCCTCGGTGACGTGCTCGGCTCGATCGCCTCGGCCGCCGCCGCGGAGGTGGGCACCCGCCGCGAGGTGGAGGCCAAGCGCACCCAGCCCCGGTTCGCGGTCCGCTTCCTCACCGGGATGACCCTGGCCGTGCTGGCGTACGGGCTGTTGAACACCGAGTACGTCCGCCCGTACGGCACCGTCGTCGGGCAGCTGGTGATGGCGGTGCTCGGCGCGGCCTTCGTCGGGCTGCTGGTCTGGGTGCGGTCGATGAGCCAGCCCCCGCCGCCGGCCCGCTTCCTCCCCGCCCCCGACCCGGAGGAGGCGATCGCGTGATCGTCAACTGGCAGCTCGCGATCGCCGTGCTCGGCGGGGCCGCGGTGGGGCTGGGCCTCTTCCTGGCGGTCCGGGAGGCGCTGCCGGCCTCCCCGGCGCTGGGCCCCGCGCTGCGCCGGCTGCACCAGCCCCCGGGCACCGTCGCCCCGAGCCGTGGCCCGGACTGGCTGGGCGGGTTCTCCCGCTGGCTGAGCCCGCCGCACCGGCAGCTCGCGCTGATCGACAAGACTCCCGAGCAGTACGCCCTCTCCGTGCTGGTTTCCGCCCTGATCGGGCTGGCCACCCCGACCGTGCTGGGGGCGGTGCTCTTCCTGGGTGGGGTGCGGCTGCCGGTGGTCGTACCGGTGCTCGGCAGCGTCGGGATGGCGCTGGTCTGCGGGCTGCTGGCCCACCGCGCGGTGTTGGCGAGGGCGGACGCCGCGCGCGACGAGTTCCGCGCGGCCGTCTGCACCTACCTGGACCTGGTGGCGTTGCAGCTGTCGGCGGCGCACGGCCCGGTGCAGTCGCTGGAGCGGGCGGCGGCGGTCTGCGACGGCTGGGTGTTCGACCGGATCCGCGAGTCGCTGCGGATCGCGCAGATGCAGATGCACTCGCCCTGGGACGAGCTCCAGGAGCTGGCCGAGCGGATCGGCATCCCGGAGCTGGGCGACGTCGGGGCGATCATGCGCTCCTCCGGCAGCGAGGGCGCGCAGGTCCACGAGACCCTGCGTAGTCGCGCCGACTCGCTGCGGGACCAGATTCGCACCGACAACCTGACCCGCGCCGAGGGGGTGACCAGCCGGCTGGACATCCCCGGATCGCTGCTGGTCTTCGTCCTGCTCGGTTTCATGCTCTACCCGTTCGTCGCCCGCCTGTAGCTCGCCACCCCCGACAAGGAGCACGCCATGCAACTGATCGTCTACCTGCACGTCACGCTGGCCGCACGGATGGAGGAACTGCGCCGCGAGGCGGACCGGGGCGACAGCCCGGTGCCGACCGCGGTGATCATCTTCGGTCTGGTCGCGGCGGCGCTCGCGGTCACCGCACTGGTGATGACGCGCGCCACCGACTGGATGGACAGCGTCCCGGCCGCGCCGTGACCCCTCCGATGAGCTGGCCGGACGCACCCCGGACCGGCCGGGCGGCCCCCACCGCCCGGCCCCGGGGCGCGTCCGGCCGGTCCCACCCCGGCCCGGACACAGGCCGTGCCGCCCGCGACGGCTCGACCGGCCACGTCGTACCGCGCGCCGTGCCTGGCCTGCTGCGGGCCGCACGGCGACGGCTCACCGCCGGGGGTACGGACCGGGGCGCGAACCCGGTCGAGCTGGCCGTCGTCATGCCGGCGGTGCTGGTGCTGCTCTTCGCCTCGGTGCAGGTCGCCGCCTGGTTCGTGGCCCGGTCCACTGCGTTGAACGCCGCGCAGAGCGGGGTGAACGCGCAGCGGGTGCTCCAGGCGCCGCCCGGGGCGGGCGAGGCCCGGGCCGCCCGCTTCCTCGGCGCCGCCGGGGACTGGCTCGTCGGCTGGGACAGCCCCGGGCCGACCTGCGTCACCGGGCCCACCGAGGTCACCTGCACGGTCACCGGCCGGTCCCTGTCGGTCATCCCGGGCGTCGACTTCCGGGTCCGGCAGACCGCGCACGGCACCGTCGAACGCTGGACCACCCCGTGAGCGCCGCCGCGGACGGCCGCGCCCGGGGTTCGGTCTCCATCGAGGTGGCCGTGCTCGCTCCGGCCTTCATCGCGCTGATCGTGCTGGCCGGGGTGACCGGCCGGACCGCGATCGCCGACGAGGCGGTGGAGGCGGCCGCGCACGACGCCGCCCGGGCCGCCTCGATCTCCCGGGACGCCGGCACCGCCCGCGACGCCGCCCGCTACGCGGCCCGCCGCCAGCTCGACTGGCGGCGCCTGAACTGCACCGGCGCACCCCGGATGACCTTCAGCGGCTCGGTGCGCGGCCGGTCGACCAGCTTCGACGCGGCGTACCGCAGTCCCGCCGGGCAGCCGGCCAGCGTGACCGTCTCGGTGACCTGCGTGGTGTCACACCGCGACCTGCGGCTGCCGGCGCTGCCCGGGATGCCGCTGCGCACCACCGCCTCGGCGACCTTCACCTCCCCCCTGGACCGCTACCGGAGCCGGGGATGACCGGCGGCGACGAGGGGCGGGTCAGCCTGTTCCTGGCCGTCGCGATGACCGGCGTGCTCGCGGTCGTCGGCGTCGCGTACGACGGCGCCGGTCAGCTCCGCTCGCTGCAACGTGCCGACAACCTCGCCGCCGAGGCGGCCCGCAGCGGCGGGCAGGCCGTCGACCGGGCCCGGGCCATCGAGGGCGGCCCGAAGGAGATCGACGAGTCCGACGCCCGGGCGGCGGTCCGCGACTACCTGTCGGCGGCGGGCGCGACCGGGCACTCGGTGAGCTTCCCCGTCGTCGACGGCGAGAAGCAGATCCGGGTACGCGTCACCGTCACCTACCGCCGGCACCTGCTCGGCCTCTTCGGCATGGACGACACCGTCACCGTCTCGGGTGAGGCCACCGCGCGGGCCCTCACCGAGGAACCGTAGGAAGGGAAGGCCGCCATGACCGCATCGCGTGGCTCCGCCGTTCGGCGCACCGGCCAGCTGCTCACCGGCTTCGGTTCGCTGGTCGTACTGGTCGCGTTGCTGGTGGGCGCGCCGGTGGCGCTGCTCGCTTTCGCCGGCAATCCGCTGCCCGACCATGTGCCCACCCTGTCTGAGGTGGGCACGACGCTGACCAGCCGGGACGACGGCCGGCTGTTCCTGCGGGCGCTGGCGGTACTCGGCTGGTTCGGTTGGGCGACGTTCGCCTTCTCCGTGCTGGTGGAGCTGGCGGCGCAGGCGACCCGGCGACCGGCGCCCCGGTTGCCCGGGATGAGCCGGCAGCAACGGGCGGCGGCGGCGCTGGTCGGTTCGGTCGCGCTGATCATCGCGGCGAGCCCGGCGGCCAGCGCGGCGGCGGCCATGAGCTACCCGACCACGACGGCCTCCGGGCATCCGGCGACGGTGGCCGCGGCGCTGCCGCCGACGACGGGCGTCCTCGCGGCGCCGCCCGTCGGGTCGACCGGAGCGGTGCCGGAGGGTGCCGGCGCCGAGGCGGCCCGGTCGCAGCCGGCCCCACCGGTCTACCAGGTGGCCAAGGGCGACTATCTCGGCGAGGTGGCGGAACGCTACCTGGAGGACTTCGACCGCTACCGGGAGGTGGCCCGGCTCAACCGGCTGCAGGACGCCGACCGGATCCGGCCGGGGCAGCTCATCAAGCTGCCGGCGCGGGCCGAGGACGACGGCGCGCGCAAGCACGCGACCGGCCGGCTGGTGGCGGGCCCGGCGACGCCGCGCAAGCCGTCGCCGCATCCGCCGGCCGCGTCCCCGACGGAGCCACCGCGCAGCACGCCGGCCCCCGACGAGCAGGCCGGACCGGGCACCCCGGGCGGTCAGGTGGGACCGGGCGGGACCGACGCGACGCCGGCGCAGCCGGCCCCGCAGACGGTGCCGCCGCAGGTGGAGCGGCCGGCGGGGCCACCGCCGGCGATGGCGGCCGGGGCGTCCCGGGCCGGCGACGACGACCGGATGAACCGGCCGCTGGCGGTCTCCGCAGTGCTCGCCGTGGCCAGCATCGTCGGAGCGCAGATCGGCGCGGTGCTCGGGCTGCGCCGCCGCCCGGCCCGGGCCGTCGCGTCCGCCCGGCACCGCCGCGACTGACCAGGGCACGTGCGGTACGTCGAGGGCGATCGGAGACTCGGAGACGCAGTGGCGGCCGCTGACGCCTGGTGGGAGGCCACCGGGCTCTCCCCCTCGGTGTACGCACACCTGGCGGTGATCCGGGCGTTCGTCGACGGCCGGCTGACGGCCCGAGAGTTCGAGGTCGCCTACCTGAACCTGTTCAAGCACGACCCGAACCTGCACGACAAGGCGGTGATGCGACCGCTGGAGTGGTTGTTCTTCGAGGTGGACGAGTTCGTCGCCGACCCGGACCTGCGGGCCCGGGCCGGCGGTTCGGACGAGGAGACCCTGCGCCGGGTGGCGGCGGAGACGCTGGCCCGGCTGACCGGTGGGTGACCGCGCGGGGCGACACGGTCAGGGCAGCTTGGTCTGGAGGATGCCGTCGACCACCCGGGTCGGCAGGATCTGCTGGTCGTTGGCGGACGGGCCGTGCACGACCTCGCCGCCGTTGAGCCGGAACGCGGAGCCGTGCCAGGGGCAGACCACGCAGGTGTGTCCGTCGATCTCCTGCACGTCGCCCTCGCCGAGCGGGCCGCTCTGGTGCGGGCAGCGTTCCAGCATCACGGTGACGTCGTCGCCGTGCCGGTAGAGGATCACCGAGACGTCGTCCACCTCGCGGGTGATCAGCTCGCGCTGCGGCAGCGTGGCCAGGTCGGCGATCGGCTTCCACTCGTCGGGCATCCGGTGCAGCTCGGAGATGCTCTGGCTGACCTGCGCCCCCTGCTTGTACGCCAGGTGCCCGCCGATGTACGCCCCGGCGCTGGCCGCGCTCAGCCCCAGGTACGCCAGCGCCCGCCCCATGCCGTGCCGGCCGCGCAGCCGGGCGGCGAGCGAGCCGGCGTAGAACACCAGCGCGACGGAGTTGGAGGCGGCGTGCACCAGCCCCACCCGGCGCTGGTCCCGGGCGAGGGCGGCCCAGTCGTTCAGCCCGGCCACGGCGGCCGGGAGGGCGCTCACCGTACCAAGACCGACCAGGGTGGTCGCCGCCCGGCGCTGACCGGGCAGCAGGTCCAGCACGGCGGCGCTGATCCACGCGCCCACCGGCACCTGCACCATCGCCGGGTGCAGCGGATGGCCCAGCCAGACCCCGTGCAGCAGGTCGCGGACCCGCTGCCCGCGCAGCGTCGACTGGACGGCCCGCTGGAGCCGGTCACCGGCCGGGTCCAGCGCGGCGTTCTGCTCGATCTTGTTCATCAGCGCTCGCACCTTCCCCGACTTCCCGGCAGATGCGGTCGCAAACCGGGCGGCGGGGACGAATTCCGCGCCGCCCGGTCCACTCAGCGCCAGTCCGCCACGTTGGGCTCGAAGGTGGCGCTGCGGAACAGGCCGTCCAGGTTGCCGCCGAGCCGGCGCAGGGTCGCCTTGTCGTGCGCGCTCATCTCCACGTAGAGGCCCTGGGCCCCGTAGACCTGGAGGCTCGCGCCGCCGTCCAGGGAGGAACTACGGCGGGCGGGGTGGCCGTCGATCCGAGAGGTGGGGTCGGCGATCACCCCGTAGTCGCCGGTCGCCGACTTGCGGGGCAGGATCAGCACCACCAGCGGCCAGTCCCCGTACTTCGTCCGCTTGCCCGCGCCGTAGGACAGCTCGGCGTCCCAACTTTCGCTCGACCGCACGCTGACCAGGTACGCCACCGGCTTCAGGCCGGCCGGGGGCGCGTCGAAGCGCACCGGCAGCCGGATCGGCCGGTCCACGGCGTACCGGACGTCGAGAGCGATCCGCCGGGCGACGGCGCGCGGGTCGCCGACGCTCTCGGGGATGTGCCGCACGATCACCTCGGCCCAGGCGCCCGGGGCGTACTCCCAGCGCAGGGCGGCGGACCGGGGCTCGACAGCGGCGTTGGTGTTCCAGCGCGCGGTCCGGCCGTTGACCGGTTCGGCCGGCTCCAGGCCGGCGGAGCCCGCCCGGCCGGGGGGCACGGCGAAGTCCCGATCGATGCCGAGCGCGATGTCCCTGGCCGCAGTAACGAGCCGCAGTTCGGCCGCGGGCGCGTCCTTGACGGGCCGGGGGGACGTCTGCGACGCGGAGGCGATCAGCGCGAGCTGGTCGGTTCCGGTCCGGACGGTCCGTTCGGTCAGGCCGGGTGGTAGCCAACCGAACTCGGCGTACTGCCGGGTGGGGTCGAAGACGGCCGGGGCGGTCGCCGGCACCGGCGCGGCGGTCGCCGTCGGAGACGGCGTGATCGCCGGGGTGACCGGTGGCGGCCGGTCCGCCCGGCCGAGCAGCGCCGGGGCGGCGGCCAGGACGGCGACCACGGCGAGTCCGGCGGTGGCCGCAACGGCGATCCGTCGCCGTCGCACCCGCTGGCGCCCGTCGCGTACGGCCCGGTGCAGGTCCACGGCGGACGGCGGAAGCGGCACGTCCCGCAGCGGCGCCAGCAGCTTCTCCTCCATCACTTCCCCTCTCCGGTGATCGCGTAGGTGTCCGTGCCGAGCAGCCGGCGCAGGCTGGCCAGACCGTGCGAGGTCTGGCTCTTGACCGTGCCGGCGGTGCAGCCGAGGGTGGCGGCCACCTCGTCCACCGGCCGGTCGTGCAGGAAGCGCAGCACCAGCACGGCCCGCTGGCGGGGCGGCACCTGGGCCAGCGCGGCGTGCAGCACCTCCCGGTCCTCCACCGCGTCGCCGGTCTGGGCGGGCGCCGGCTCGGGTGGCGTGTCGAGAAGGCGGACTCTCGACCAGAGCCGGCGCTTCTCGTCGAGGAAGACCCGGACCAGCACGGTGCGCACGTACGCGTCGACGTTCTCCGCCTCGCGGGCCCGCCGCCACCGGACGTAGAGCCGGGTGACGGCGGTCTGGACCAGGTCGTCGCCGCGGTGCGCGTCCCCGGTCAGGTGACAGGCGATGCGGCGCAGCGCCGGCAGCCGTGACGTCACGTACTCGACGTACTCCTGTTCCAGGTCCGCCCGCATCCACCCACCCCGTCCGTGAACATTCACCCCGCTGACGGGGTCGGCCACCGTCCAGGTTGTACGCGGCGCAGATTTTCTCATCGGCGCGACACGCTCACAGCATGTGGTGTGTTGGCTTTTTCCGACCCACTACATCTAGGATCACTTCACTGCTGGTGCGACCCTTCGGGGTCCGCCAGGCGGCGGCGCCGGCCAGGCGTCGCGCCGAACAGGGAACCCGGTGTGAATCCGGGACTGCCCCGCAGCGGTGAGCGGGAACGACCGCCGTCACGAGCACTGGGCCCGACGGGGCCCGGGAAGCGACGGCCAGTAGACGAACGCGCCGGACGCGTCTGCCCGCGAGTCCGAAGACCTGCCAGCAGGGCGTGCCCACCGGGCGCGCGGACCACCTCGGGGCCTCGTGGGAGGGCCGTCGAGCCGTACGGAGCACCGCCGGCACACCGACCGGTGGCGATCCGGCGTGCCGTCGTGCCCTCCCGCGGTCCACACCGACCACCCAGGAGAGCACGTGACGGCGTCATCCACCATCGCCCCGCCACCGGTCGGGGCACTGCGGGACCTGCTGCACCGGCACCATCACGACCTGCCCGACACCGACCCGGAGCGGATCCTCGCCCTGGTCGAATCGGGGCGCACTGCCGGGGCCGGCACCGACGAGCTGACCGGGCTGGCCATCGCGGCGGCGGCCGGGCTCACCGCCGAGGAGCCCGGGTACGCCCGGCTGGCCGCGCGCCTGCTCGCCGGGCGGATCGCCGACGAGACCACCGGCCAGGGCATCGTCGGCTTCAGCGACAGCGTCGCCGCCGCGTACGCCGAGGGTCTGCTGGACCCGGGCTTCGCCGGCTTCGTCGCGACGCACGCCGCCGCCCTCGACGCCCTGGTCGACCACGCCGGCGACGACGCCTTCGAGTACTTCGGCCTGCGCACCCTGCACGACCGCTACCTGCTGCGCCACCCGCGCACCCGGGCGGTGCTGGAACGGCCCCAGCACTTCTGGCTGCGCGTGGCCACCGGCCTGTCCGACACCGTGCAGCAGGCGGGCGAGCTGTACCGGCTGATGTCCCGGCTGGCCTACCTGCCCAGCTCCCCGACGCTGTTCAACGCCGGTGCCCGGCACCAGCAGCTCTCCTCCTGCTTCCTGGTCGACTCGCCCCGCGACGAGCTGGACTCGATCTACGAGCGCTACGCGCAGGTGGCGAAGCTGTCCAAGTTCGCCGGTGGGATCGGCATCTCGTGGTCCCGGGTGCGCTCGCGGGGGTCGCTGATCCGGGGCACCAACGGCCGCTCCAACGGCATCGTGCCCTGGCTGCGCACCCTCGACGCCAGCGTCGCGGCGGTCAACCAGGGCGGCCGGCGCAAGGGCGCGGCCTGCGTCTACCTGGACACCTGGCACGCCGACATCGAGGAGTTCCTGGAACTCAAGGACAACACCGGCGACGAGGCCCGGCGTACGCACAACCTGAATCTGGCCAACTGGGTGCCCGACGAGTTCATGCGCCGGGTCGAGGCGGACGCCGACTGGTCGCTGTTCGACCCGAAGGAGGTGCCGGAGCTGGTCGACCTGTGGGGCGCGGAGTTCGACGCCGCGTACCGGGCGGCGGAGGCCGCCGGCAGGGCGGTACGGACGCTGCCGGCCCGCACCCTGTACGGCCGGATGATGCGCACCCTCGCGCAGACCGGCAACGGCTGGATGACCTTCAAGGACGCGGCGAACCGCACCTGCAACCAGGTCGGCGCGGGCGGCGGCGTGGTGCACCACTCCAACCTCTGCACCGAGATCCTGGAGGTGACCAGCGACGACGAGACGGCCGTCTGCACGCTCGGCTCGGTCAACCTGGCCGCCCACCTCGTCGACGGTGGCGTGGACTACGCCGGGCTCGCCACGACGGTCCGGCTGGCCGTCGGGGCGCTGGACCGGGCGATCGACCGGAACTGGTTCCCCACCGAGCAGGCGGCCACCGCGCACCGGCGGTGGCGTCCGCTGGGGCTGGGCGTGATGGGGCTGGCCGACGTCTTCGCCGCGCTGCGGCTGCCGTTCGACTCGCCGGAGGCGCTGGCGCTCTCCACCCGGATCGCCGAGGAGATCGCCCTGGCCGCGTACGACGCCTCCGCCGACCTGGCGGCGGAGCGCGGCGCGCATCCGGCGTACCCGCTGACCCGGGCGGCCGGCGGGGTGCTGCACCCGGACCACTGGCCGGACGCCCGGCCGGCCCGGCCGGACGCGTGGGCGGCGCTGCGGGAGAAGGTGGCCCGGCACGGGCTGCGCAACTCGCTGCTGGTGGCGATCGCGCCGACGGCCACCATCGCCTCGATCGCCGGCTGCGCCGAGTGCGTCGAGCCGCTGGTCTCCAACGTCTTCAAGCGGGAGACCCTCTCCGGGGAGTTCCTCCAGGTCAACCGGCATCTGGTCGCCGACCTGAAGCGCCTGGGCCGGTGGACCCCGCAGACCCGGGACGCGATCAAGCGGGCGGACGGCTCGGTGCAGGAGCTGGACCTGCCGGCGGAGCTGAAGGCGCTGCACCGCACCGCCTGGGAGCTGCCGCAGAAGGCGCTGATCGACCTGGCCGCCGCCCGCGCGCCGTACGTGGACCAGTCGCAGTCGCTGAACCTGTTCCAGGCCAGCCCGACCATCGGCCGGCTCTCCTCCATGTACGCGTACGCCTGGCGGGCCGGGCTGAAGACCACCTACTACCTGCGCTCCCGCCCGGCGACCCGGATCGCCCAGACCACCGTCGCCGCCGCGCCGGCGCCGGTCCAACCGAAACCTTCGGCCCTGCTCACCCTGTCCGTCGGCGAGAGCGACGCGGTCGCCTGCTCGCTGGAGAACCCCGAGATCTGCGAGGCCTGCCAGTGACGATGCTGCTCGACCCCGGCATGGATCTGACCCTGCGCCCGATGCGCTACCCGGACTTCTACGAGCGGTTCCGGGCCGCCATCCGCAACACCTGGACGGTGGAGGAGGTGGACCTGGCCTCCGACGTACCCGATCTGGCGACCCTCTCCGCCGGCGAGCGGCACCTGGTCCACCGCCTGGTGGCGTTCTTCGCCACCGGCGACTCGATCGTGGCGAACAACCTGGTGCTCAACCTCTACCAGCACGTCAACGCGCCCGAGGCCCGCCTCTACCTCTCCCGCCAGCTCTACGAGGAGGCGGTGCACGTCCAGTTCTACCTGACCCTGCTCGACACCTACCTGCCAGATCACGACGAGCGGGCGAAGGCGTTCGCGGCGGTCGAGCACATCCCGTCGATCCGCGACAAGGCGGAGTTCTGCTTCCGCTGGATCGACTCGATCGGCAGCCTGCACCGGCTGGAGACCCGGGAGCAGCGGCGGGCGTTCCTGCTCAACCTGATCTGCTTCGCGGCCTGCGTGGAGGGGCTGTTCTTCTACGGCGCCTTCGCCTACGTCTACTGGCTGCGCTCGCGGGGGCTGCTTTCGGGGCTGGCCACCGGCACCAACTGGGTGTTCCGCGACGAGTCGATGCACATGGAGTTCGCCTTCTCGGTGGTCGACACCGTCCGCGCCGAGGAGCCGTCGCTGTTCGACGAGACGATGGCGGAGGAGGTGCGGACCATGCTGGACGAGGCGGTGACCGCCGAGCTGGCCTTCGCCCGGGACCTCTGCGGGGACGGCCTGCCCGGCATGAACACCGCCGACATGCGCCGTTACCTGGAGTACGTGGCGGACGCGCGGCTCGCCCGGCTGGGCCTGCCGCCCGCGTACGGGTCGACGAACCCGTTCCCGTTCATGGAGTTGCAGGACGTGCAGGAGCTGACCAACTTCTTCGAGCGGCGGGTCTCCGCGTACCAGGTGGCGGTCGGCGGTGAGGTCAGCCTGGACGACGACTTCTGAGGCCGCCTAGCCTCGGCCCATGACCGTCCACCGGTTGGACCGGCTCGATGCCCGGCGGATCGCGGTGCGCGCCCAGTTGCTGGACGCGCACCGCCCGCCGGACCTGCTGACCGTGGTCAACAGGTTGACGTTCCTGCAACTGGATCCGACGGCTGCCGTGGCCCCCAGCGCCGACCTCGTCGCGTGGACGCGGCTGGGCGCCGGGTACCGGCCGGAGCACCTGCGGCAGGCGGTGGAGCGGGACCGCACCCTCTTCGAGCACCAGGCCATGGTGTGGCCGACGGCGGACCTCGGGCTGCACCTCGCGGAGATGGCGGCATGGCCGCCGGAGGGCTCGCGTACGCACGCCTGGCTGGCGGCGAACGCCACCTTCCACCGGTTCGTGCTCGACCTGCTGCGCGACTCCGGTCCGCTGCTCTCCCGGGAGGTGCCGGACCGCAGCGTGGTGCCGTGGCCGTCGACCGGCTGGACGAACAACCGCAACGTCACCAAGCTGCTGGAACTGCTCGCCGCCCGGGGCGAGATCGCCGTCTTCGACCGGGTCGGCCGGCAACGCCGGTGGGACCTGGCCGCGCGGGTCTACCCACCGGACGCGACGGCCGTACCGGCCGACGAGGCCCGGGCGGTACGCGGCGAGCGCCGCTTGCGCTCGCTGGGCATCGCCCGGGCGTCGGTGGTCGGTGCGGCCGGTGAGCCGGCCCGGGTCGAGGGCGTCCCGGGTGAGTGGCGGGTCGACCCGGCCGCCCTCGGCGAGCCGTTCACCGGCCGCACCGCGCTGCTGTCGCCGTTCGACCGGCTGGTCCACGACCGCAAGCGGACCCGGGAACTCTTCGACTTCGAGTACGTCCTGGAGATGTACCTGCCGAAGGCGAAGCGCCGGTGGGGCTACTTCGCGCTGCCCGTGCTGCACCACGACCGGCTGGTCGGCAAGGTGGACGCCACAGCCGACCACAAGGCAGGAGTCCTGCGGGTGCACGCGATCCACCAGGACGTCCCGTTCGACCCGGCCGTCACCGCGGCGGTGGACGCCGAGCTGGCGGCGCTGGCGTCCTGGCTCGGCCTGCCCACGGTCACCCCGTGACGGACCGGAGTCAGCGCCCGCCCGCCCACCGGTCGGTGTGCAGCGCCTCGGCCAGCGGGCGCTTCTGCCGCCAGCCGTGCCGGGCCAGGTCGGGCACCTCCTCCAGGTGCGTCACCGGCCCCACGCAGAGCCAGGCCACCGGTCGGATGCCCGCGGGAATGCCCAGCAGCTCGCCCAGGAAGGGCTCCCGGTAGAAGGAGACCCAGCCGACGCCGAGTCCCTCGGCGGTGGCGGCGAGCCAGAGGTTCTGGATGGCCAGGCAGACCGAGTAGAGGCCGGCATCGGCGATCGCGTGCCGGCCCAGCACGGCCGGGCCACCCCGCGACGGGTCGTAGGTGACCACGATCGACAGGGTGGACTCCAGCACCCCGTCGATCTTGATGCGGGCGAACCGGGCCGCCGCCTCGCCCGAGAGGGTGGCGGCGAAGGTGTCCCGCTCCGTCTGCACATGCTGGTGGAAGCGGCGGCGCAGCGCGGCGTCCCGGACCAGGATGAAGTCCCACGGCTGCGAGTAGCCGACGCTCGGCGCGGCGTGCGCCGCGTCCAGGACGCGGTGCAGGGTCTCGTCCGGCACCGGTGCCCCGGTGAACTCGGCCCGGACGTCCCGGCGACGGTGGATGGCGGTGTACAGGTCCACGGCAGGCTCCCGCTGCGCAAGGCCCGCCCCTGACGGGCGGGCGGTCGACGCGAGGCCGGTCTTCGGACTCCCGGATCGACGCCTGGCCGTCCGCCTTCCCAGCCGTACGGCCAGTGGCTGCGCTCCTCGCGCGTGGACGGTGGCTCCCCGGTCACCGCGGCGGGCCCGTGCCGGATTTCCACCGGCTTCCCGATTCTCCCCGCGCACGCGGGGCACCTCGCATGATCGTTGCCGTCGGCGATGCTAGCGGCCGCACGGAGGTAACCGGCATGCGCACCGGGGCTGCCGCCCCCTACAGTGGCGGGACCCCGGGGCCGGTCCGGCCGTACGGGGTCGCACACCAACACGGGGGAACCACCATGACCAACCCTGCCCGCGTCGTCCGTACCGTGCTGACGCTGGCCGTCGCCGCCGGGATCGTGGCCGGCTGCCAGCCGGCGGAGGAGAAGAAGCCTGCCGGAGCGTCGTCGGCGAGCAGCGCGCCCAGCCCGACGGTCGACGTCGCCGCGAACAGCAAGCAGGTCTGCGACGCCGCCCTCGCGGTGGCCAAGGAGCACTTCGTCGGGATGGCGGACGACGCCATCGCGGCCATCGACAAGCCGGTCAGCGCCAAGGAGGCCGGCGACAAGGTCCGCGCCCACTACACCGAGCTGGCGCAGGGGCTGCGCACGGAGGCCGCCCGCGCCGCCGATCCGCAGCTGCGCGCAGCGGTGGAGAACCTGGCCGGCGCGATCGAGAAGCGGCTGACCGGCCCGGACGCCACCAAGGTCGAGGCGCCGGACCTGGACCCGACCCTCAAGGCACTGGACACCGCCTGCGGCCGGTGACCCGGTCGGCGCCGGCCGCCTGCCCTGGCGGGCAGGCGCCCCCGCCCGGCATGCTGTGCCGATGGCCGTACACGTCACGCACGACGGACCGGTGACCACGGTGATCCTCGACCGGGCGGCGTCGCGCAACGCCGTCGACGGTCCCACCGCGCGGGCCCTCGCCGACGCGTTCCGCGCCTTCGAGGCCGACCCGGACGCCCGGGCCGCGGTGCTCTGGGGGGCGGGCGGCACGTTCTGCTCCGGGGCCGACCTCAAGGCGATCGGCACGCCCAGCGGCAACCGGGTCGAGCCGGACGGCGACGGCCCGATGGGCCCGACCCGGATGTCGCTGTCCAAGCCGGTCGTCGCCGCGATCTCCGGGTACGCCGTGGCCGGCGGCCTGGAGCTGGCGCTCTGGTGCGACCTGCGGGTCGCCGAGTCCGACGCGGTGCTCGGGGTGTTCTGCCGGCGCTGGGGCGTACCGCTGATCGACGGCGGGACGGTCCGGCTGCCGAGGCTGATCGGCCAGAGCCGGGCGATGGACCTGATCCTCACCGGCCGGCCGGTGCCCGCCGCGGAGGCGTACGCGATGGGGCTGGTCAACCGGCTGGTCGCGCCGGGTGAGGCGCGGACGGAGGCCGAGCGGCTGGCCGCCGAGATCGCCCGTCACCCGCAGACCTGCCTGCGCAACGACCGCGCCGCCGTGCTCGCCACCGCCGGCCTGCCCGAGCCGGAGGCGCTCGCCACCGAACTGGCGTACGGCATGGAGTCGCTGGCCACGGCAGCGTCAGCTGAGGTTGCGCAGGGCGTCCTCGATCGCCCGGTGGAAGGTCGGGTACGCGTAGATCATGTGCCGCAGCCGGCTCACCGGCACCTCCCCGTGCACCGCCACCACCAGCGCCGACAGCACCTCGCCACCGGCCGAGCCGACCGACGTCGCGCCGACCAGCACGCCCTTGTCGGCGTCCACGACCAGCTTGATGAAGCCCTCGTTGCCGGCCTTGTGGATCCAGCCCCGCGCGGACGTGGTGAGCGGGGCGAAGCCGATCTGCACGTTGAGGCCGCGCTGGCGGGCCTGGTGCTCGACGAGGCCGACCGAGCCGATCTCCGGGTCGGTGAAGGTGACCCGGGGCAGCGCCCGGTAGTCGGCCAGGGGCACGGTACCGGCGCTGCCGACCGCGCTGGCCGCGCCCATCGCCCCACCCACCATGCTGGCGGTGCCGCTGGCGTCGGGTGCCCCCTTGGCGCGCCGGGCGTGGTCGAGCACGTCGGCGATGACGATCGCCGCCTGGTACATCGCGATGTGGGTGAAGGCCCCCTCGCCGGTGACGTCCCCGACGGCCCAGACGCCGTCGGTGACCCGCATCTGCCCGTCGACCGACAGGTAACGCTGCGCGGCGTCCACGCCAATGGTGTCCAGGCCCAGCTCTTCCAGGTGCGCCCGGCGCCCGGTGACTACCAGCAGTTGCTCCGCGGTGAAGGCGTCGTCGCCGGCGTGCAGGGTGAAGGCCGATCCGTCGTGGGTGACCCGGTCGGCCTTGACGCCGGCGCGGATGTCCACTCCGTCGGCGCGCAGGGCCGCGGCGGCCACCTCGGCCGACTCGGGCTCCTCGAAGGCGAGCACCCGGTCCGCCGCCTCCACCACGGTCACCTGTACGCCGAACCGGGCGAAGACCTGCGCCAGCTCCAGCCCGATCGCCCCGCCGCCGAGGACCAGCAGCGACTCCGGCAGTTCCGCGACCTCCGTCGCCTGGTGGTTCGTCCAGTACGGCGTGTCGGCCAGCCCGTCGATGGGCGGCACCGAGGGCCGGGTACCGGTGCCGAACACGATCCCGTGCCGGGCCTGGAAGACCTGATCGCCGACGCGTACCCGGCCGGGGCCGTCGAGCCGGGCGGAGCCGCGCACGAAGCGCCCGCCCCGGCCGACGAACCGGTCGACCGCCACCTTGTCGTCCCAGCTGTCGGTGGCCTCCTCGCGGATCCGCTTGGCCACCGGCGCCCAGTCCGGCTGGACCTGGGCAGAGCCGGCCAGCTCGTTGACCCGCCGCGCCTCGGCCAGCGCGTTCGCCGCCCTGATCATCATCTTGCTGGGGATGCACCCCCAGTACGGGCACTCCCCGCCGACCAGGTTCCGTTCGACGCCGACGACGCTCAGGCCGGCCTCGGCGAGTCGCCCGGCCACCTCCTCGCCGCCGACGCCCAGCCCGATCACGACCACGTCCACCACTTCCGGCTCCGCCATGCCGCCAGCATCCCCCGGCGGCAGGAGGCCGGCCAACGGACCGCCGGGAATTCCCGCGCCCGTAATGATTTCCACCGCCTACGGTGACCCCATGCCCGATCGATTCCACCCGGTCCACGACTGCTTCCACGATCTGCTGGCCGCCGGCCGGGAGACCGGCGCCGGCCTGACCATCTGGTACGACGGTCGTCCCGTGGTGGACTTGGTCGCCGACAGCCGCGGGGCGTGGCGGCCGGACACGCTGGTGAACGTCTACTCGGTCGGCAAGCCGGTGGCGGCGCTCTGCCTGCTGATGCTCGTCGACCGGGGCCGGCTCGACCTGGACGACATGGTGGCGACGCACTGGCCGGGGTTCCGCACTCCGGCCACCGTCCGCCAGGTGCTCGACCACACCGCCGGGCTGCCGGTCTTCCCGGTGGCCCGGCCGGCGGAGGCGGTCGCCGACTGGGGGCTGCTCTGCGCCGACCTGGCCGCCGCCGACGGGGAATGGGAGCCGGGCAGCATCGCGGGCGAACACGCCTGGACGTACGGGCACCTGGTGGGCGAGCTGGTCCGGCGGGTGGACGGGCGGTCGGTGGGGCGGTTCCTGGCGGAGGAGATCGCCGGCCCGTGGCGCCTCGACCTGGGCTTCGGCCTGGGGGCGGCGGACCAGCGGCGGTGCGCCGACCTGTCGTACGGCGATCCGGCCTGGCCGGTGCGGATGCTCGGTGAGCCGGGGTCGCTGCGCGCCCGGGCGCTGGGCAACCCGCCCGGCGGCCTCGACCTGGCGGTGGTGAACAGCCCGCTCTGGCGTGGCGCGCAGGTCCCGGCGGTCAACCTGCACGCCACGGCGTCCGCGCTGGCTCGGCTCTACGCGGGCCTGGCCGCCGGCGGCACCCTCGACGGGGTACGCCTGTTCAGCCCCGAGCTGGTCGCGGAGGCCACCCGGGTCCAGTACGACGGCCCGGACCTGGTCCTGGACCGCCGGGCGTGCTGGACGCTCGGGATGCAGCGGGAGCCCGACGGGAGCTGGGGCATGGGCGGGATCGGTGGCAGCAGCGCCTGGGCCGACCCGGAGCGCGGCTACACCTTCGCCTACGCCACCGCCCACCTGGCCGACCACGACCGGGTGGACGAACTGGTCGAGGTGCTGCACTCCTGCCTGTGACCTCGCCGTCGACGTGACCCAACGTCACGAGCCCCGAGGATTACCAACGGTGACAGCGGCCGGAGGGACCGCACCCCTCACTCGGACGCTTTGCTCTGCTGCC
>NZ_JBPQTL010000011.1:0-92596 GCF_051386295.1 Micromonospora sp. URMC 105
GGCTGGCGCGGCTGCCGCCACCGGTGCGCTCGGCGGCCGGCAGTTCCATTCCCTGGAGGTCGAGCAGAGCCATGTCGGTACCTCTTTCTCTGGTGGTGTGGATCTGGGCCGGTCGGGTGGTCGTCGGGTCGACGACCGCTCACTCAGTTGCAGGTGGTGACGCTCAGCGAGCTGTCGCCGCAGAGCAGCAGGCTGGCGCGGCTGCCGCCACCGGTGCGCTCGGCGGCCGGCAGTTCCATTCCCTGGAGGTCGAGCAGAGCCATGTCGTTCACCTCCTTCCACATGAGTCGGGTCGGTCGGTCGGCCCCGGGGTGACCCGGGGAGCTTGGTGGGCCGGTCAGTCGGCCGATCCCGTCGGCGCCGGGTCCGGCAGCGGCGTCAGGAAAGGCAGCCGGGCGGCCGCCGCCGGTCGGGTCGCCGCGAGGGCGGTGAGCACGCCGGCGGTGCCGGTGGCCAGGTCCATGGAGAGCCGCAGCAGCTGGTCGCCGGGGAAGGCGGTCAGCCCCCGGTACGGCAGGGCGTGCCAGCTCAGCAACCGGGCCTGCTGCCGCGCCGTGTCGTACTCGCCCCGTCCGGCCAGGTAGCTGACCATGCCGGCCCGTCCGGCGAAGAGGCCGGACTGGGCGTAGAAGGGGAAGTCGGCGCAGCGCCGGGTCGCCGCCGCCGCGGTCTCGAACTGCGGGTCCGGGCGGTGGCGCAGGTACTGGTCGAGCACGAGGCCGATACCGACACTGCCCTCGGCGAGGTACGGCATGGTCCGCCAGCCCTCGTTGACCTCCAGGTGGCCGTCATCGCGCTCCACGCACCGGCGCAGGTCCTGGCGCAGCGCGGTGGCGGCGTGGTCGAGCAGCACCGGATCGTGGTCGAGCTCGTATCTGCGCAGCAGCATCAGCGCCACCCCGGCCCCGCCGCGGGTGAGTCCCGCGTACGGGTGTCGGCCGCCGCTGACCTCGGCGACCGAGTCGACGTCGCCGAGCCGCTCGACGACCAGGTCGACCGCCTGCCGGGCGGCGTCGGCGTACCGGCGCTCGCCGGTGACCCCGGCGAAGTGGGTCAGGTTGAGCGCGACGCCCGGGAGGCCGCCCATCAGGTCGTTGCCCAGCTCCGTCCAGGGCTGGTCCAGGCAGAGGTCCAGCAGGCGCAGCGCCTCGTCGCGGTGTCCGAGCCGGTCCAGCACGTACGCGATGCCGTGCAGCCCGTCGTAGAAGCCGAGCCGGCTGCCGGAGGCGGGTTCGCGTACCCGGTCGATCAGCCACCGCTCGTGCTCCGCGTCGGTGGGCGCGCCGCTGACGTGCAACGCCCAGAGCACCCCGGCCGCGCCGTGGGCGAGGTTCAGCCCGCCGTCGCTGCCCGAGAACTGCCGGATGTCGCCGGGGAAGAGCCGGTCGTCGCGCTGCGGGGTGGCGCTCTCCGTGATCGCCGCGGCGAGCCGGTCCCGCAGCCCGGGCCAGTCGTCCGGGTCGATCCGGACGGCGCGGCGCGGGTCCACCGGCGCTCCGGCGTGCCCGTCTGCCGCCCTGGTCCGGTCGTCCGCCGCCTCGGCGTGGCCGTCCGGTGTTGCGGCCGGGCCGCCGACGATCACGGCGACGGTCTCGTCGAGCAGGTCCCGGGGGACGGGGAAGTTCTCGGCCACCACGTCGGCCAGGTGCGCCGCCTTCTCCGGGGCGAGCCGCAGCATGGCCGTCAGCGGGAGGAAGAGCGCCAGCCGCAGGCAGGCCAGGGCGTACCGGTCGACGGCGAAGCCGGTGCGGTCGCGCGGGGCGGCGAAGGCCTGGTTGCGCAGCGCCGGGCGGCCCGCCGCGTCGGCGGGCGCGGCGACCTCGAAGTCGACCAGCGTGGCGGTCCCGTCGTCGCCGACCATGACGTTGAACATGTGCAGGTCGCCGTAGACGATTCCGTGGGCGTGGATGGCGTCCACCGCCTCGGTCACCTGCCGGTGCACGTCCAGCGCCCAGCGGGTGTAGGCGGCTCGGTCGGCGTCGAGGTGGACCAGCGGGTAGCGCTCCACCACCAGCTGGTTGAGCGGCCGGCCCTCGACGAACGCCAAGGCCAGGAACTCGTGCCCACCGAAGCTGAACTCGTCGTGCACCCGCACCAGGTGCGGCACGTCCGCGAGCCGGCGCAGCATGTCGGCCTCCCGGCGCAGCCGGGTCACCGCGTCCGCGCCGGTGGCGTCCAGTCCCGCGTACGGCCGGGCCTCCTTCAGCACCACCCGGTCCCCGGTACGGGTGTCCCGGGCCTCGTACAGGCCGCCGCCGTTGGAGAAGTGGATCACCTTCTCGATCCGGTACGGCAGCTCGGTGGTGCTGGCGGCGTTGCGCGCGGCCAGGTGCGGGGCGAGGAAGTCGGGCAGCGTAACCCACTCCGGCACGTAAAAGACCGGGTCACGGCGGTCCGGCACCAGGCTGCCGCTCGCGTCCTCGATCGCCGGCACCACCTGCCCTTCCGGGGAGAGGCAGTACCGGGCGGCGAAGCCGCCGTAGCGCAGGTAGACCGGCCCGTCGCCGTAGCGCAGGTCGCTGAGGATGTACGGGCCCTGCTCGCCGTCGAGCAGCGCCGCGAGTTCCTTGGCGGTCAGCTCCAGCTCGGCGTCGTCGCGCGGGTAGACCGTGATGAACTTGCCGCTGCTGGCCCGGCGGGCGTACTTGCTGTTGCGCATGAGCAGCATCCGCGGCCCGCGCAGGTGCTTGAACGGGATGCCGCGCGGCCGGCAGTAGTCCATCACCCGGGTCAGCACCCGTTCGGCGTTCTCCAGCCGGGCCGACACGTGGATCTTCCAACCCTGCTGGGGGAGGTTGCCGCCGACCGGGCCGTGGATCAGCCAGTCGTCCTTGACCTCGCACTCCCAGCCGTCCGGCACCGGGCGGTCCGTCGCGTAGCCGGCGACCACGGCGCTCGCGCTGGCCAACGAGTCGTAGAAGAGCGGATCGACCGCGCAGTACGAGTCGTACCGTTCATCCATGTCGCCTGCCTCCGCCGCCTGATCGGTTGAGGTCCATCCTGCGGACGGCCCAGTGGCGTGCGAAGTGCGATGCGTCATCGTTCGGCGGTGAGTTTCCCACCCCGAATTCGTGACAACGGCGGAGTTTGAAATCGCGAATACCGCGTGACCAGTAACGATGTGCCGCGCCGACGGATCGGGGGCGGGCCGATCGGCCCGCCCCCGTCGTCGTACCGGCTCAGTGCGCGGCCGCCTGCGCGGCTGCCTCCTCCTGGACGCGTCGCTCGTCCCCGCTGAGGGTGTGCAGCGGCTTCTCCTTGATGAACAGCACTACGATCAACGCGAGCAGCGCGATCGGCGCGCCGATCAGGAACAGGTCGGCGGTGGCCGTGCCGTACACATCCTGCACGACGGCCAGCAGCGGCGCGGGCAGGGTGGACAGGTCGGGCACCTCGGCGGAGCCGCCGTCGGTCACCGCGGCCGGGCCGAGCTTCTCGGCGGTCAGCGAGGTCACCCGGTTGGCCAGGATGGCGCCGAGCGCGCTGACCCCGATGGCGCCGCCCATGCTGCGGAAGAAGGTCAGCACGCTGGTGGCGGCGCCGAGCTCGTGCGCGGGCACGTCGTTCTGCGCGGCGAGCACCAAATTCTGCATGAGCATGCCGACGCCGATGCCCAGCACCGCCATGTAGATCGACAGGACGAGCACGCTGGTGCCTGCGTCGATGGTGCCCAGCAGCAGCATCCCGACGGTCATCACCGCGGCGCCGGCCACCAGGTACGCCTTCCACCGGCCGAACTTCGTGATGAGCTGGCCGGCCACCGTCGACGAGACGAGCAGACCGAAGATCATCGGCAGGCTCATCAGGCCCGCGACGGTCGGCGACTTGCCCAGCGAGATCTGGAAGTACTGGGACAGGAAGACGGTGCCGCCGAACATCGCGACACCGACCAGCACGCTGGCGACGGTGGCCAGCGAGACCGTGCGGTTGCGGAAGATGTCCAGCGGGACGATCGGCTCCGCCGCCCGCGCCTCGACGAGCACGGCCAGCGCCAGCAGGACCACACCGCCGGTGACCATGACAGCCGTCCAGCCCGAGGCCCAGGCGAACTTGTTGCCGGCCAGGGACGACCAGATCAGCAGCGTGGAGACGCCCGTGGTGATGAGCACGGCGCCCAGCCAGTCGATCTGGACCTTGCGGCGTACGACCGGCAGGTGCAGGGTGCGCTGCAGCAGGACGATGGCGAGGAGGCTGAACGGGACCCCGATCAGAAAGCACCAGCGCCAGCCCAGCCACGAGGTGTCGACGAGCAGCCCGCCGATCAGCGGACCGGCGATGGTGCCGACGCCGAAGACGGCGCCGAAGATGCCGGCGTAGCGGCCCAGCTCCCGCGGCGGGATCATCGCGGCCATCACGATCGTGGCCAGTGCGGTCATGCCGCCGGCCCCGATGCCCTGCACGACCCGGCTGACCAGCAGCACCTCGACGTTCGGCGTGAGGCCCGCGATCAGCGAGCCCACCACGAACAGCCCCAGCGACAGCTGGATCAGCAGCTTCTTGCTGTACAGGTCGGCCAGCTTGCCCCACAGCGGCACGGTCGCCGTCATGGCGAGCAGTTCGCTGGTGACGATCCAGGTGTAGACGGTCTGGCTGCCGTGCAGATCGGCGATGATCCGCGGCAGCGCGTTCGCCACCACCGTGGAGGCGAGGATGGACACGAACATGCCGACCATCAGGCCGGAGAGGGCCTGGAGAACCTCCCGACGCGACATGCGCGTGCCGACCTCGGCGGTGTCGGCGGGCGGGGCGGTTGCGGTCATTGACGCTCTCTTTCGGGTGTACCGGGCATGGCGGGCCCCGGTGCGGTCGCACCGGGGCCGAGGACTGGTGGGATCAGGACGACTGTGGATCCGGCAGGCCGGCGGCGACCGCGGCGAACGCCTCGTCCACGAGGTCGCGTAGCGCCCGGCCGCCGCTGTCCGCAGCCCAGCGCAGCAGCGCGGTACGGAAGGCGGCGCCGGCCACGGCGGTGACCAGCGCCGGGTGGCCGTGGTCGGGATCGACGCCGAGTCGGGTGGCGACGGCCTCGACCATCGCCCGCTCGGTCTCGGCGTTGCCGGCGATCAGCCGGGGCAGCAGCGAAGGATTCTGGGCGATGACGGCGAGCCGCAGCCGCCACAGTTCCCGGTCGGCCTGCATCGTGTCGATCGCCTCGTCGAGGCAGAGCCGGACGGCCTCCAGCGCCGACACCCCGGGTGGGGCGGCGGCCAGCAGCGTCACGACCCGGTCGCGGTCGAGCGCCCGGTCACCGATGAGCGCGTCGTCCTTGCCGGTGAAGTAGTTGAAGAAGGTCCGCGAGGACACGTCCGCCGCCTCGCTGATCTCCTCCACCGTCACGTTCTCCAGGCCGCGCTCGGCCACCAGCCGCAGCGCCGCGGCGGTGAGTGCCGCCCGGGTGAGCCGCTTCTTGCGGTCGCGGCGCCCGGGGGCGGCCTGGTCGGCACCAGTCATTCCGGCGACGCTACGAGCCAACTTGCGGAGTCTGCAAGTTTTTATTCTGTGAAGTGATGTTCCCGACCCGGGCTCTTCCGGCAGGTCAGGCCACTACGCTGCCGATCGCGCCGGAAGAGCGGGGCTGCCGCGCCGGACGGGCCGCGATGCCGAGCGGCACGGACACGGATCCGTGCCGTCCGAGGCTCGTTGACTCCAACATGACCTTCCTTCCGCGCATCGCAGAGGACATCCACGCCAGGGCAGTCGCCGACCTTCCGCCCCGGCCCGACCCCGCCGCCGTACCGATACCCGCCGTCGGGGATCAGGGGTGGCGCCGGCCCACCACTGCGGATGGGGCAGCCCGGTGATGCGGGGCCTGGACCCGGAGGACGCGGACGTGGTGGCCGCCGGCAACCAGCTCGCCACCATCGCCCGGGAGATCATCACCGGCGTGGCCACGGGCGAGCGCAGCGACATGTGGTCGCTGGTCTACGGCCACCTGCACGACCGGGACGACCGCGCGGTCCCGGTCATGCTCGACCGCAACCGCAGCAACGAGCAGCTCGTCGCCGCGTTCGTCGAGCAGTACAACGCGCTCAACCTGGGGGCGATGGCCCTGATCACCGCGCTGGCGCAGCTGTACGCCGGCACCGCCGGGATCACCGAGATCGAGGCGATCGACCGGGCGCAGGCACTCATGCACGCCGGGTTCGAGATCTGACGCGGGCCGCGTTGTGTCGTACCGCCGGCGTTCAATCGGCGTGCATCATCGTCACCGGGGTGCACGCGCGCTGACGACGCCTGACCTTGCTGCGCCGCCGGACGCGCGCCGGTACGTCTCCTGAAGCTGTCAGAGGAAGGTTCAGATCATGAGTAGACGCACCACCGGGCCGGCCGTCGAGGTCGACGGCCTCACCCGGTCGTTCGGCGAGACCCGCGCGCTCAACGGCATCGACCTCCAGGTCCCCGCCGGCACCGTCTACGGCCTGCTCGGCCCGAACGGTGCCGGCAAGACCACGGCGGTACGGGTGCTGGCCACGCTGCTGCGTCCCGACGGCGGCACCGCGCGGGTCTTCGGTCACGACGTGGTCGCCGAGGCCGACGCCGTCCGCGCGCGGGTCAGCCTCACCGGCCAGTACGCCTCCGTGGACGAGGATCTGACCGGCACGGAGAACCTGGTGCTGCTCGGTCGCCTGCTGGGGCTGAAGAAGCCGGCGGCCCGGGAGCGTGCCGAGAGCCTGCTCGCCGCGTTCGGCCTGACCGAGGCGGGCGACCGCCAGGTCAAGAAGTACTCCGGCGGCATGCGGCGGCGCATCGACATCGCGGCGAGCATCCTCAGCACTCCCGACCTGCTGTTCCTCGACGAGCCGACGACCGGGCTGGACCCACGCAGCCGCAACCAGGTGTGGGAGATCGTCCGGGCCGTCGTGGCGCACGGCACCACCGTGCTGCTGACCACGCAGTACCTCGACGAGGCCGACCAGCTCGCCGGGCGGATCGCGGTGATCGACCACGGCCGGGTGATCGCGGAGGGCACGCCGGGCGAGCTGAAGTCGTCGGTCGGCGCCGGGACCGTGCACCTGCGGCTGCGCGACCCGGGACAGCGGCCCGAGGCCGAGCAGGTCCTCCAGGCGGCGCTCGGTGTTCCGGTGCAGCTCGGGGCCGATCCGGTCGCGCTGACGGCACGGGTCGGCGGAGGTGGCAGCGACCTCGACGCCAGCCGGCACGCCGCCCGCGCGCTCGGCGACCTGGCCGCCGCCGGCATCGTCGTGGACGACTTCTCCGTCGGCCAGCCCAGCCTCGACGAGGTCTTCCTGGCCCTGACCGACCACCCCGCCTCGGCCGACGAGCGCGACGAGCAGCTGGAGGCAGCCCGATGAGCGACACCGCCACGACCACGACAGGGCGGGCCCCGTCGGTCTACGTACCGTCCACCGAGGCCCTGGGGACCGTCCTCGCGCCGGGCGCGCGACCGCCCCGGCCGAGTGCGCTCTCGGCGTCGCTCACGTTCGGCTGGCGCGCCATGTTGAAGATCAAGCACGTGCCGGAGCAGCTCTTCGACGTGACCGCGTTCCCGATCATCATGGTGCTGATGTTCACCTACCTGTTCGGCGGCGCCCTCGCCGACAGCCCCCGTGACTACCTGCAGTTCTTCCTGCCCGGGATCATGGTGACCAGCGTCGTCATGATCACCATGTACACCGGCGTCGGCCTCAACACCGACATCGAGAAGGGCGTCTTCGACCGGTTCCGTACGCTGCCCGTCTGGCGGCCGGCCGCGCTGGTCGGAATGATCTTCGGCGACGTGCTGCGCTACGTCCTGGCGGCCGTGGTCATCCTCGGCGTGGGGTTGGTGCTGGGGTTCCGGCCCGGCGGCGGGCTGTTCGGCGTGCTGGCGGGGATCGGGCTGCTGGTGGTCTTCTCGTTCGCGTTCTCCTGGGTGTGGACGTTCTTCGGCCTCGTCCTGCGCAGCGAGAAATCGGTGATGGGCGTCAGCATGATGGTGCTGTTTCCCCTCACGTTCCTGAGCAACGTGTTCGTCGACCCGGGCACGATGCCCGGCTGGCTCCAGGCGTTCGTGAAGGTCAACCCGGTCACCCAGCTGGTGGCCTCGGTGCGCGCGGCCATGTCGGGCTCGTCGGACCCGTCGAGCATGATGTGGATGCTGCTGTGGAGCGCCGGGTTCGTCGTGGTCTTCGGCACCCTGACGATGTACCGGTACAACCGCCGCTGATCCCGACGACCGATATCGCGCCGACCTGCCCTTGTTTGAGCAGGCCGGCGAGCCCGGCCGGGGCTGATCCGGCCGGGCCGTGGCGTCCATATCGCCGGGGTATGACCCGGCGGATAGGGCCGCTCAATCGACGAATCTCAATATGATGTCCGCAATTGTGAACCAGGTGCGCGCACGAGGCGTGCCGGTCGGAATGCGGAGGAATCATGCTTCGTTGGCGCACCCTCACCGGCCTGCTGGCCGCCGCGTTGGCCGCGGTGACCGCGGGCAGCCTCACCCTCGCCGCGCCCGCCGCCGCGGCCGACCCCACGCCCACCCCGTACGTCGTCGGCGGCACCCGCGCCGCCCAAGGGGAGTTCCCGTTCATGGTGCGGCTCTCGATGGGCTGCGGCGGGGCCCTGTACAGCCCGCGACTGGTGCTCACGGCCGCGCACTGCGTGGGCGGCACGGGCACCAACACCAGCATCACCGCCACGCTGGGGGTGGTCGACCTGCGGTCGTCCAGCCGGATCACCGTGCGGTCGAACTACGTCTACCGCGCGCCCGGCTACAACGGCAGCGGCAAGGACTGGGCGCTGATCCGGCTGGCCACCCCGGTCACCGGGCTGAGCACCCTGCCGATCGCCACCACGACCGCCTACGACGACGGCACGTTCACCGTCGCCGGCTGGGGCGCGGCCCGAGAGGGCGGCGGCCAGCAGCGGTACCTGCTCAAGGCGACCGTGCCGTTCGTCAGCGACGCCACCTGCAACGCCAACTACGACGGCGAGGTCATCGTCGCCGAGGAGATCTGCGCCGGGTACGCCGGCGGCGGCACGGACACCTGCCAGGGCGACTCGGGCGGCCCGATGTTCCGCCGCGACGCCGGCAACGCGTGGATCCAGGTCGGCATCGTCAGCTGGGGCAACGGCTGCGCCCGGCCCAACTACCCCGGCGTCTACACCCAGGTGAGCTACTTCGCCTCGTCCATCGCCTCGGCCGCCGCCAGCCTCGGCGGCTGACCGTACGACCGATCGCGGCCCGGCTGACCACCAGCCGGGCCGCTCGCGTGCCGTCACAGGTGCGGTGTCAACCGGCTGTCACAGGAGACGCACAGATTCCGGCGCACGGTGACGCTGGGGTGACGCCGGCTGCGCAGACTTGCTGCTGAGGCGAGCGATCCCCGGGCCACCCGAGCCCCCTTCACCGGTCCAGCCGGCGGTCGGTCGGGTCCAGCCGGCGGTCGGTCGGCTCCGACAGGGCCTTCGCCGTCCATGGTCCCGGGTGCAGGGAGTTCGATCGTGACCTGTGAGAAGAGCGCACGGTTGTCCACGGCAGGGGGTACCCCGGCACCGCCGGGGTCCGACGCCGAGCCCAAGGTCCGGCTCCTGCTGCTCGGTGGGTTCCGGCTGCTGCACGGCCGGCGGCCGGTGGTGGTGCCGCGTGGCCTGCAACGCACCATCGCGCTGATCGGGCTGCGCCCGGGTGCGACCCGCGCCGAACTGGCCGCTTCGCTCTGGCCGGAGGTGCCGGAGGAGCGCGCCCTCTCCTCGTTGCGTACCGCGCTGTGGCGGCTGCGCCGGGACCCGTCCTGCCCTGTGCTCACCGACGGCGACACGGTCCGGCTGCACCCGAGGGTCGACGTGGACGTCGACGAACTCGTCCGGGCCGACGCCCGGATCAGCCAGGGCGGCGTTGCCCGGCCGGCGGCGGTCCTCGCCGCCGGGCGTTTCGACCTGCTGCCCGGCTGGTACAACGACTGGGTCCTGCTGGAGCGGGAACGGCTCAGACAGTTGCGGCTGCACCTGCTCGACGAGATGGCCCGGGCCCACCTGCGTGCCGGCGAGCACGGGGAGGCGTTGCAGGCCGCGCTCGAGGCGATGGCGGCCGAACCGCTGCGGGAGACCCCGCACCGGCTGGTGGTCCAGGCGCACCTGGCGGAGGGCAACGCGTACGAGGCGCTGCACGCCTACTTCGTCTACCGGGATCTCCTGCGGCGCGAGTTGCAGCTGGAACCGTCCGCGGCGATGCGCGCGCTGATCAGCGACGTGCTCGCCTCGCACGACCGGCCCGCGCGGCGGACCCCGGCCCAGCCGGGGCGCGGCGTCCCGCGACTCGTTTCCACCGCGTCAACGGTCCCGGACCCGGTGCCGGCCGCCCGTGACGGCGGGGTGACGCGGGCTCCGGCACGGTCGCAGGACGACGGCGCCGCGGTCCGGGCGCCGCTGGGCGGGGCTTGCCACCCGGTGCCGCAGGGCGCGCCGCCGTCCGGTCCGGGCGACCGGGCGAGGAAGGACGGGCGCCGGCCGTCGTCCCGACCCTGACGCCGGCGGGCCGGTCGCGGAACCACCTCCGCGGGGAGCAGGAAGGGAGCTGTGATGACCCGCAGAACGCTCATCGCTCGTGAGCCCCGCCGGGTGGCGGAGGCCGGGCCGATCGCGCCGGTCCTCCTCGGCTTCCGGCGCCGCCTGTTCCACCGCGTGGCGCACCCCGACAGCAGGCCAGAACCGAGTACGGGCAAGGAGATCGACGTGCACACGACAACGGACGTCCTCATCGCCGCAGCGGAGCCCACCGGGCCGATCGCCGCCGTCGAGCCGGCCCGGCGCGGCACCGGGTGCCGGGTGGTCGAGCAGCGGCTCCCCGCCGACGAGGGCACCATGACCGGCCTCGGCACGCTCTGCGCCGACGTGCGCCGGCAGACGTCCGGGCAGGTCGACAGCCATCTGCTGCTCAGCACCGACGCCGACGCGCTCGGCGAGCACCAGCAACTGGTCCTCGGAGGCGCGCGATGACGACGGTACGCACCGTGCTCGCCATGCGCATTAAGGAGGGGTGCGAGGAGCAGTTCGAGGCGGAGTGGCGCTCGGCGGCGGAGGAGGTCCGCGCGCTGGACGGGTGCCTGAAGCAGGACCTGGTCCGCGATGCCGACGACCCGCGCAGCTACCTGATCATCAGCGACTGGGTGGACCGCGAACGGCTGGACGCCTTCGGCCGCAGCGAGCACCGGGACCGGCTGCTGCACATGATCCGCGAGCTGCGCGAATCCGCGCAGCGGCACACCTACCAGGTCCTGCACAGCGTACGCAGCGAGCCCGAGGAGCCGCGATGACCGAGGACGCCGTACCCGCGTCGGAGCTCTACACCCACGACTTCGCCGCCAATCCCTATCCCACCTTCGGCCGGCTGCGGGCGGAGAAGCCGGTGTGCCCGATCAGCTCGCCGCGGTTCGACTCCTACCTGATCACCCGGTTCGACGACGCCAGAGCGGCGCTGGTCGACCCCCGGCTGTCCAAGGACCTCTACGGCCCGGGCCGGGAGTACCTGCGAATCTTCGGGCCCAACTCCGAGGCGTTGAACAAGAACATGCTCAACGCGGACCCACCGGAGCACACCCGGCTGCGCCGGATCGTGTCGCAGGCGTTCGCGCCGCGCCGGGTCGAGGCGCTGCGGCCGCGGGTGGCGGAGATCGTGGACACCCTGCTCGGCAAGGTCATCCCGCAGGGCCGGGCCGAGCTGATGCACGACTTCGCGATCCCGCTGCCGATGATGGTGATCAGCCAACTGCTCGGCATCCCGGAGACCGACCACGAGCCGGTCCTCGACTGGACCCAGGTGATCAGGACGTCCGGGTCGTCCGGCCGTAGCCCGCAGGAGGACCGGGCGGCCGTGCAGGAAGCCCAGCTGCGGCTGCATCACTACCTGGCCGATCTGGTCCAGGCCAAACGCGCGCACCCCGGTGACGACATGATCAGCGCCCTGATCGACGCCTGCGACCACGACGGCAAGCTCTCCGAATCCGAACTGGTCACCACCACGTTCCTGCTGCTCTTCGCCGGGCACCAGACCACCGCCGACTTCCTCGGCAACGCGACCGTCGCGTTGCTGACCAATCCCGACCAGCTCGACCTGCTGCGCGCCAAGCCGGAACTGCTGCCCTCGGCGATCGAGGAGCTGCTGAGATTCGACGGCCCGTTGCCGGTGGCCAGTCCTCGGATCGCCACCGAGGACGTCGAGTACCAGGGCGTCCGCATCCCGCGCGGCTCGATCGTCGGCGTGGTGATCAACGCGGCGAACCACGACCCGGCCCACTTCGTCGACCCGGACCGGCTGGACCTGCGCCGCGTGCGGGGCCCGCACCTCGGCTTCGGCCACGGCGTCCACTACTGCCTCGGGGTCTCGCTGGCCCGGATGGAGGCACAGATCGCCATCGAGGCACTGCTGACCCGGCTACCGGAGTTGCGGCTCGCGGTGCCGGTCGCCGGGCTGCGCCGGCTGCCGGCCGGGTCACCGTTCCGTGGCCTGCTGGAGCTTCCGGTCGAGTTCACCGCCGGGGGCGCCGCAGCGCCGTCCCCGATCGGCGCGGGCGCCGCAGCCCCGCCGCCGATCCGCAGTCAGAGATCACCGTCCACGCAATCACGCGTCCACACACCCGAGGAGCGGTAATGGTCTTCCGTAACGTGATCGTCTGTCACATGGTTCCGGGCAGCGACAACATCGTCGGCGACGTCTTCGGCTACTACGACAAGTCGACCCGACCGCAGGACCTCGGCGTGATCGGGCGCCGGCTGCTGTCCCTGGACGACCTCTACATCCACGTGATCGAACGCAAGGAGGACCCGAGGATCTCGGGCCAGAAGCGGGGCCTACCGGCGTTCCAGAAGATCGCCGAAGCCATCGCCCCGTACGTCACGCCGTACCCGAGATACTGGAAGAACCCCTCCGACTCCGTCGCCAAGGAGTTCTACCGCTGGGTCCCCGACGCCGACTCCGCGCCGGAGTCGGCCGACCGGCAGCTCACCGTCGTCGTCGGACGGATCAAGCCCGGCGCGGAGCCCGACGTCGCGCGCATCTTCGGCGAGTCCGACGCCGGGTCGCTGCCGGTCCAGCTGGGCGTCACCGGACGCTGGCTGTACTCGATCGACGACGTCTACGTGCACCTGCTGGAGCGCACCGCCGCGGCGGCCGGCGGGGGACCCGACCACAACCAGCCTGCCTTCGCCAAGGTCATGGCGGAGCTGAGCCCGTTCATCAGCCCGTACAACCCGGAGACGTGGCACAGCCCGAAGGATGCGGTGGCCAAGGAGTTCTACCGCTGGCAGGCCGAGGACTGAACCCTTCGGTGGCGGTCGCCGTGGTGCCACGGCGACCGTCACCCTTCACACCCTCCGCCGAGCACGCCGACGACGCCGAGCACCATCGCGGCAACGGCGCGTGGGCGCCGCCACGACCAGCGGCGGCGCGGCAGGCGACGACGGCCGGGCGCGGCGGGTCCGCCTTCGGCGGTTTGCCCAGCTCAATGGCGGGTAGGGCGGGGTCATGGCAGCCGTCCCCGTGGCGCACCGGGCCGTCGACGTCGACGGCATCCGCACCTTCTACCGGGAGGCCGGGCCGGTGGACGCCCCGGTGGTGCTGCTGCCGCACGGCTACCCGTCCTCGTCGTTCCAGTTCCGCAACCTCATGCCGGCGCTCGGCGACCGCTGGCGGCTGCTCGCCCCCGACCTACCGGGCTTCGGCTACACCCGGGCCGACGCCGGGCAGTTCGCCTACACCTTCGACGGGTACGCCCACTTCCTGCGGCGGTTCACCGACGTCCTCGGATTGCGTCGCTACGCCATCTACCTGCAGGACTACGGCTCCCAGTTCGGCCTGCGGCTGGCCATGAGCGCACCGGAACGGGTCGCGGCGCTGGTCATCCAGAACGGCGACATCTACGAGGACCAGCACGGACCCAAGTACGCGCCGCTGAAGAAGATGTGGGCCGACCCCAGCCCGCAGGCGCTGGCCGAGGTGGCGGAGCACGTGTCGGAGCGCGGGTTCCGCGACGAGTTCCTGGGCGAGGTGCCCGGCGAGATCGCCGACCGGATCAGCCCCGACCTCTGGACGCTCTTCTGGGCGCAGGTGGGGCGGCCGCCCGGCCCCGAGAACCTCGTGCACCTGATCGCCGACCAGCGCACCACTGTCGACTGGTTCCCGCGTCAGCAGGCGTACCTGCGGGAGCACCGGCCACCCACGCTGATCGTCTGGGGGCCGCATGACGGGTACATGCCCGAGGGCGCCGCCCGCGCGTACCTGCGCGACCTCCCGGACGCCGAGCTGCACCTGCTCGACGGCGGTCACTGGCTGCTGGAGACCCACCTCGACGAGGTGGTGTCGCTGATGCGCGACTTCCTCGGCCGCGTCCACCCCCCGCACGCCGGGACCTAGGCGGCAGTGGATCCCGGCTGCCGCGCAACCAGCGACTTCGGTTAGTGGGGCAAGCAGCGGCGGGGCGTCAGGGCGGTCACGCCAGCACCTTCGCCAGGGCGCGGGCGTCCGTGACCAGGCCGGGCTCGGCGTCGTCGTCGATGACCCCTCCGGTCGCCGGTTGGCTCAGGTCAGGCCGTCGTTGGCGCTCGGCAACCACCCCGCGAGCGTGTCCACCGGTACGCCCACCACGCTCGCGAGCAGGTCGAGCGGCGTGGCGTGGCCGCGCCCCACGAGGTCGGCGTGGATGTCGCGCAGGCCCTGCCGATACGCCTCACCGTAGGCGTCGGCGTCGGGAAGTTCGGCGACGAGCCGCTCGACGTACCTCCGCACCATGACCCGGTACGCGTCGACTGCGAGCACCTCGGGTTCGTCGAATGTCATCAGGAGTGACCTTTCACGGAGTGGAGGTAGGGGTCGGGGTGGCGGCGCCGATCACGCCGCCGAAGAAGACCATGACGGTGAGCGCGACCGCCGGGGCGACGAAGACGTAGCCGAGCACCAGCCCGGCGACGGCCATGCCGCGCCCGGACTTCCGGCCGTCGCGGGTCTCGTGCAGCCCGATGTGCCCGAGGACGACGGCGATCAGGCAGGGCAGGCCGAAGACGCACCATCCGCCGAGCACGCCGACGATGCCGAGCACCATCGCGGCGGTGGCGGTGCCGGACGTGGGCGGCGCCGCGATCATCAACGGCGCCGGATACGGCACGGCCGGGTACGGCACCGCAGGCGGGTAGGGCCTGGCCGCCGGGTACGGGCCGGCCGGCGGGTACGGGCCGGCGGGGACGGCCGAGACCGGTGGCAGGGGCCGGGTCGGTTCGGGGCCGGGCTGAGGGTAGGTCATCGTCGCGGTTCCTGTCGTTGGTCGAGTCGGTGGAGCAGGGTGCTCACCTCGGTGTGCAGGCGGCGCAGTTCCGCCGCCGTCGGGGCCGGCTCGTAGCAGTGGTGGTGGGTGGCGGCCGACAGCGTCGACCAGGCGTAGGTGATCCGGCGGGCCACCTCGGCGCCCGGCCCGAGCCGGCCGCGCAGCATCAGCTGCTTGGCCCGGCCCTGCCGGCACGCGACCACGGCCGGCCGGACCCGCCGCCAGTAGTCGTCGATGCCGCCTTCGAGGGCGAGGCGGATCAGGCAGGCGCAGGCCCGCGGCCACCAGCCGGCGGTCACCGCCGTGGCGCCGAGCGGGCCGGCGCCGCGCAGCAGCTGGTCGGCCGCCGCCAGGCAGCGGCGGGGCGTCGGCGCGGTCACGTCAGCACCTTCGCCAGGGCGCGGGCGTCGGTGACCAGGCCGGGCAGGTCCGTCAGGTACGCCCCGTGCACGCCCTCCCGGCAGGCCCGGTACGCGCCGACCGCCCAGCCGCCGTGGCGGCCCAGCCAGCCGAGCACGTCGCCACCGCGCTCCGCGTCGTCGAAGACGGCCAACGCCACGATCGTGGTCAGCCGGCGCGAGGCGTCCACGATCGCCGCCTCCACCTCGTCATGCGGAACGCCCCGGGTCACCCGGACCCGCCACACCCGCAGGTGACACGCCGCCTCGATCGCCGATCGGCACAGCTCCGCCACCACCGGCCCGCGTACGTCGGCGGGCAGTTCGTCGTTGCGGGCCAGCGCCCACGCGTCGTCCAGGTAGCGGGTGACCGGGTCGGAGCCGGCCCGCAGGGTCACCACGGATCGCTCGGCGCGCTGCACCTCCACGATCCGTGCCCGGCCTAGGTCGAGGCGGCGCACCGCGTCGGGCAGCCGGGTGTCGTGGGTGAAGACCACGACCTGCCGGTCCTCGGCCAGCTCGGCGAGCACCCGGGCCAGCCCGTCCACCTTCGACGGGTCCATGCTCTGCACCGGGTCGTCGACGACGATGAACCGGAACGGGCTCTCCGGGGCGCAACTGCGCGGCAGGAACGTCGCCAGCCCGAGAGCCTGCATCTCGCCCTGGCTCATCACGCCCAGCGCGGTGCCGTTGTCCGCACCGTCGACGCTCACCGGAAAGACCACCCGCCGCCGGGTGTTCGTCCCGGCCAGGGTCATCGCGCCCAGCTCGACGTTGCTCTCCTGCCGCAGCTGCTCCCAGATCCGCTGCGAGTGCGCGGCGAACGGCGCGATCCGCTCGTCGCGGACCGCCGCGCCGGTCTCCTTCAACCAGGCGCGCGCGGCCTTCACCCGGGCCAGCGCCGCCTCCCGCGCCGCCAGCCCGCCGACGGCGGCGACCCACTCGCGCAACTCGGCCGCCGCCGACCGCCACCCGGTGTCACGCTGCCGCAGGAACCCCTCGGCGTACGCACGGGCCGCGTCCGCCGCCGCCACCACCGCCGGGTACCGCGCCGCCAGGTGGTCGGCCACGTCGGCCGGTTCCCCGGGTACGCCCCGCAGCGCGGCCACGGCCTCCCGCAGCGCCCCGAGCAGCGCCTCCGCGCCGTCGTCCTCGCGCGGCCCGGTCGTGCCAGCGCTCTCGTAAAGTACCTCCGTGCCCGCCCGCTGGCGCGGCGCCTCCGCGCCGATGCCGCTGAGCGGCGACCCGGTCGGCGTCTGCCATCCGGGGCCGTCGGGCACGGCCAGGTCGTCGATCAGGTGGTGCGCCTGACGCAGCAGAGCGGTGAGCCGGGTCGCCGCGGTCTGGGCGGCGACGCTGCGCTGCCGCAGCTCGGTCAGGCTCTGCGCGGCGGCGGCCCGCCACCCACCGTCGAGGGTGCCGGTGGCGCAGACGGGACAGGGCCCGTCACCCCGGTCCTCGTGGTGTTCGATGGCGAGACGGAGCAGTTCCGCGCTGCGCAGCGCCGCCCGGGACCGACCGCCGTCGTACCGGAGGGTCTCGGCCGCCGCCTCCCGCAGCTGCCCGGCCAGCCGCGTCACCTCGTCCACCGGCGGCGGGTCGAGGGCGGCCAGCTCCCGGCACAGCAACACCGCCTCGTCGGCGGTCGCCTCGTCCGGCTCGTCGAGGATCGCCGTCAACGCAGGCAGGTCGACCGCGCCCCGTCCGCGCAGCAGCCCGGCGGCCCGCCGAGCCCGGTCGTCGGCGACCCCGGCGAGCAGGTCGGCCAGGGCGGCGCGCTGTGCGCGTACCTGCTTGACGGCCGTGTCGTGCGGCCGGGCGGCGCGCATCAGCCGCTGGTCGGCGTCGGTCAGCGCGTCCAGGCCGAGGATGGCGAAGAGCGCGTCGAAGAGCTGGCTCTGCGTGCCGGCAGCGAGCCGACCCAGCTCGGCCGCGGTGAGGAACGGCCGGTACAGCTCCAGCGGGCGGGCCAGGCCCAGTTCGGCGAGGCCGGTGTGCCGTCCCCGCGCGCCGGTCACGGTCACCTCCGCGTCGGCCAGCTCACCGCCGGCCGGCCAGGCCCGCGCCACCCGGGTCGGCGTGGCCACGCCGTCGACCCGCAGCTCCACACCGATCCGGCACGGCTCCGGGGCGTGCAGGTTGCGCCACCCGGTACGCCACACGCTGGTCTTGTCGGCCCAGCGGGCGCTGTCGCCGGTGAGGGCGAGCTCGACGGCCTCGGCGAAGCTCGACTTACCGGAGCCGTTGCGGCCGACAACCAGGGTGAGGCCCGGCCCCGGCGCGATGTCGAGGGTGCGCTCCGGGCCGACGCCGCGGAACCCGGCGACGGTCACCGACTTCAGCCAGATCCGCTCCGACGGCTCGTCGTGCGCCGGGGAGCGCGGGTCGAGCCGGGTGGGGCGGCCGGCAAGGGCGGCGGTGAGGTCGTCCTCGCCGGTGAGCGCGGCGAGGACCAGCTCGGCGGTGTCGGACGGCACGTCGCTGTCGGCGGCGAGCCGGTCGAAGATCAGTTCGATCAGGGGTGCGGTGGTGGGCTGCGCGGTGTCGGTCATGGTCGTCTCCAGGCGCGTGGTGTCCGCGGATCGACGGGTCGCCGGTCCGCCCGGGGTGAGCGGTGGAAGTGGGCAGGCCGCTGTCGGCCCGGCTGGGGCGAGCAGTGGAGTCGGGAGAGCGGTGGTGGCGGTCGGACGCTGTGGAGCTGATGTCGCAGACGAATCAGGCCGTCCCCGCTGCGGGCGGGCGGGCGTCAGAGCGTGGCGTTCGCGTGCCAGTCGCGCAGGAACGCGTCGACCAGGGCGTGCGCCCGAGGACGTAGGTCGAAGGCCTCCTCCCGCCGGCGGCGGGCCATGTGCGACAGTCCGTCGGCGGCCTCGTTGAGCGCGTGGCCGCTGTGCCCCTTGACGTGCGCGAACGTCAGGTCGGGTCTGCGGGCCACCTGCTCGGCGAGCCGGACCAGGGTCGGCTGGTCCGACCAGCGGCGCTCCCGCAGGCTGTAGCCGGCCGGCATCGCATCGGTCTCGCCGGTCTGCCAGCGGTGCAGGTAGCGCAGGGCGGCAAGGCAGTCCAGCGGCACTGTCATGCCCACGGGCACCTCGTCGTACCCGGTCAGCAGGTAGTCGACCGCGCGCAGCTCGTTGATCAGGACCCGGGAGGCGCCGGTCGGGTCGAGCCGGCCGATGCCCCGGCCGAGCAGGCCGTAGTGGCCGTCGCTGACGACGTACCCGATGCCGCCGACGCGGCCCTTCCAGCTGGCGTCGGTCGCGGCGACCAGCGGCGCGGACGCCGTCGCCCAGCGGACCACCCGGCCGCGGCCGCGCTGCTGGTCGTCGCCGGACCGGCGGTGGATGCCGTGGTCGGCGGCCAGCCGCTCGGCGGTGTCGAGCAGTTCGCCGGCGGAGGTCAGCTCGTCGTAGTGGGCGGCGGTGAGGGCCAGGCGGACGGCGTCGCCGATGCGCTGGCAGTCGTCGCAGCGGGTGGGGCGGGTGAAGGCGCGCAGGGTGAGGGCGCGGTCGTGCAGGGGAGCGGGGAGCAGGGCCAGGGTGCGGAGGAACTCATCGGGACGCACGACGCCTCCTGACGTCTCAACGGGGGAAAGAGCTCGTTGCGCGCTACAAAGCTGATGGTGTGGACGAATTAAGCGGGCGCGATGGTCCAGTTGCCGTCGGCCGTCACCTGCACTAGCGCCGGCGCCGACAGCGGACGGACTCCCGAGTAACCCCCGATCTCGTTCACCAGCAGGCCGCCCTCGCCGGTTTCCAGGGAGTAGGCGTGCACCACGAAGTTGGAGCTGCCCCGGGAGTGGGTGATCTTCACCGCGCTGGCGTCTCCGCCGAGGACGATGACGTTGTCGCCCTTCCCCGACGCCTTTCCCGACAGGGCCTTGGTGGCCATCTGGTCGACCGATCCGATGGTCAGGGTCCAACTGCCCGTCGCCTCGACCTCGAACTGAGTGGTGAGCGCGCCGTCCTCGAGGTTGATCCACCGCTTGCCGCTGTACGAGCCGATCTCGTTGACCAGCAGACCGTCGGGTCCGTCGCTGCGCAGGACGGTGTTGCCGCTGCATCGACAGGTGAACTTTACGACGGCCAGATCGGTCAGCTCGGGAATCCGCACCACGTCATCACCCCGCCCCTTGATCACCCTGGGCTTGGGCGCCGGCGGGGTCGTGGTCGGAGCCGCCGTCGTCGGCGGGGCACTGGTCGGAGCCGCCGTGGTCGGGGCCGCGGTGGTCGGCGAGGCCGTCGTGGCGGCGGTGGTGGGACTGCTGGAGCCCTGGCCGCTCGCGCCGGGCGAGGGTTCCCCGTCATCGCTGCTCACCGCGCCGATGACGGCACCGCCGCAGCAAAGGGCGATGAGCAGGGCGATACCGCCCACCGCCCAAGCCCGGGCGTGAGACCGCTGGCCAGGCATGGCCGGGACAGGCGCGCCGAGCAGCATGCCGCCCGCAGGCGTGGTGGACGTCGGATCGGCAGTGGGCGGGACCGGAGGCTGCGACGGGTCGGCGGGCTCGCCGGCCGGCATCGGGGTGGTCGGGTCGGTCACGGCAGGACTCCTCTGTGAACAGGTGGCCGTGTGAACAGCCGGGGATCCCGGGGCGGGCGGATCGGTGCCCGCCCCGGTGTGGAAGGAGAAAGTCAGCCGAGCGCGACGTCGACGCCGCCGGAGAACGGCGAGTCGTGCAGCTCGAGCTTGGTGAGCTTGACGTTCTTCGGGATGTCGAAGACGACGACGCCGCTGACCTGGTTGCCGGGGTTGATGTCGTTGAGGAACGTCTCGGCGTTCTTGTTGGCGTAGATGGCGGCGCCGCCGTCGGCGGAGTACTCGGTGCCGTCGGCCGCGTACGCCTTCTGGCTGCTGCCGTCGAACATCTGCGCTTCCTTGCCGATGTTCTTGACATTGACAGTGACCAGGCAGAACTGGCCCTGCGCCTTTTCGCCGAGCAGGTCCGTGCCGACCTTGGCGACGCCGCACTTGGCGGACTTCACCGTGAACTCGAACTTGCCGTCGCGGGCCGGCTGACCGATCTTCGCAGTCTTCGCCGGGGCGTCCTCGCCCTTGCCGCCGTCGCCGGAGCTCTTGGACGTCTCGGTGGCGCCGGAGCCGCAGCCCAGCGCGACGAGACCGGTGGCGATCAAGGCGAGAGTGGTGGCCTTGCGCATCGTTTTCCTCCTGATGTGAACGTTGCGGCGTCAATAAGAGCATCATCCGTGAACACTGTCAACAAGCATGATGCTTGACAGGTGTGACACACTTCGGAGGTGCAGGAGACCCCGACCATCACGGCAGCGGAGATCGCCCGGCTCGCCGGGGTCGGTCGCGCCGCGGTCAGCAACTGGCGCAAACGGCACCCCGACTTCCCCGCCCCGGTAGGCGGCACCGCCGCCAGCCCCGAGTTCGACCTGATCCAGGTCGAGCAGTGGCTGCGCGCGCAGGGCAAGCTCCCCGAGCTCGCCACCGCCGACCGGCTCTGGCGGCACCTCGCCGCAGCCAGCGAATCCCCGGCCGCCGGCCTCGCCGCCGTCGGTGCCCTGCTGCTGGCCTGCCAGCGCGGTGGCCGTCCCCGCCGAGCCGATCCGCACCTGGCGCCCCTGTTGCCCGACGTCGACGCACTGACTGACGAGTTGGGCCCGCAGGGCGCGTTCGACGAGTTGTGGCAACGGTTCTCCGCGCCAGGCCCTGGCCGCCCGTTCGCCACCCCCGACGACCTGGCCGACCTCATGGTCGGGCTCGCCGACGTCGGCGGCGGCTCCGTCCTCGACCCCGCCGCCGGGTCCGGTGCCATCCTGCGGGCCGCCGTCCGCGCCGGCTGCACCGCCGCGTACGGCCAGGAGCTCGACGCCGACCTTGGCACGCTCGCCCGGCTCTGGCTCGCCCTGCGCGAGGTGCCGGGAGAGGTCGTCGTCGGGGACTCGTTGCGGGCGGACGCCTTCCCCGACCGCGCCTTCGACGCGGTCGTCTGCCATCCACCGTTCGGTGTCACCAACTGGGGCGACGAGGAACTCGTTCACGACCCACGCTGGATCGTCGGCACCACACCACGTACCGAACCAGAGCTGGCCTGGGTGCAGCACGCGCTCGCCCGCCTCCGGGTCGGCGGGCACGCCGTTCTGCTGATGCCGCCGACCGTGGCCAGCCGGCGGGCCGGTAAACGGATCCGCGGTGAGCTGCTGCGCCGGGGTCATCTGCGCGCCGTCATCGCGCTTCCGCCGGGCGTGGCCGCGCCGCACGGTGTACCGCTGCACCTGTGGGTGCTGCAGCGCACCGCCACCGACGCGCCGCTACCGGCGCGGGCGCTGCTCGTCGACGCGGCCGGCGGCGAGCTGGCCGAGACCGCCCCGCGCGTGCTGGCGGCGTGGCGGTCCTTCGCCGCCGCGCCGGACACCGAGGTCGAGGAGCCCGGGTTCGCGCGCGCGGTTCCGGTCATCGAGCTGCTCGACGAGGAGGTCGACCTCACCCCCGCGCGCCGGCAACCGGCCGTCGCGGGCGAGGCGTCGGGAGAGCATCTGGTACGGACCAGGGAGCGGCTGGCCGCCGTCGTGGGGGAGCTGTCGGCGCTGATGCCGCAGGTCACACCCGCGCCGGACGAGTCGGAGGGGCAGTTCCTCACGGTGGGCGAGCTGGCGCGGGCCGGTGCGCTCCAGCTGATCGGGCCGGTCCGGGCCGGTTCGTCCGAGCCGTCACCCGACGGGCCGCCGGTCCTCACCGTGCAGGACGTGCTGGCGGGCGACGAGGCGTCGGGTCGGATCGACGACCGGTACGGCCAGGAGATTCCCCTCGCGGTCGGGGACGTGGTGGTGCCGATGATCGCCCGGCAGCTCACCGCCCGGGTGGTCACCGCCGAGGGGGCGCTGCTGGGGCGCAACCTGTACCTGCTGCGGCCCAATCCGGCCGCGCTGGATCCCTGGTTCCTCGCCGGGCAGTTGCGGACGTCGGCCAACGAGAAGCAGGCGTCGAGCCTGTCGGGGACGCTGCGGTTCGACATCCGGCGGGCGCAGGTGCGGCGGCTGTCGCTGGACGAGCAACGGGTGCACGGGGAGGCGTTCCGCCGCCTCGACGCCTTTGAGTCGGCAATCCGACAAGCAGCGTCGTTGGGGGCGGAGCTGGTCCAGCTCACCGCCGACGGCCTCGCCCGTGGGTCGATCCGGCCGGACGGCGCGACCCGGTGAGGCCAGATTTCCAACATCTCCCAGCCGTCACCGAGCACGGCCCGGAGCTGATCCGGCCGCGAGGTGATGACGCCGGCCTGGCTGGCAGCGTCACCCAGGCGGCATGTCCGACACCGATCTGGCCGGTGTGTCGGGCTTTCGCTGGAATGCGGGTTGATCATCTTGGCCGTGTGGCGGACTACAACGATGCAAACCAGCAGGCATACTGCGTGCCTTAAGGAAAACGAAAGAAACGCGGTGAGAAGGTTGGACGGCGCGTGCGGGCGCTGACCTCGACCGTGTCACAGGAACGCTGACGTAGGCACAGCGGCGGCTAGTGGGGGATGTAGGAGTGGCCGTGAACGTGGAACGCGTGGCGAACAGGTTCCGCCTGCTGAACGCGCTGGGCAGGGGAAACATGGGGGAGGTCCACCGGGCGGAGGACCTGCAGGCGCCGGAAGGCTCGGCGGACCGCGTCGTTGCGGTCAAGCTGATCCTTCGCAGCCGCTCGGGCGCGATCATCGACTCGACCGCCGACAACAAGGCGGTACAGCGGTTCGAACGTGAGGCCCGCATCATGCGCCGCCTCGCCCACCCGAACCTGCCGCGTTCGATTGCAGGCGGAGTCGACCACTCGGGTCTTCCGTACATCGCGATGGAGTTGCTCGACGGTGAGACGCTGCGCGATCTGATCTCCGAACAGCCGCAACTGCCGATCGCTTGGGCTGCGGCGTTGGGTGCCCAGATCGCCGACGCGCTCACCGCGGCACACGGCGCCGGTGTCATCCACCGCGACCTCAAGCCGTCCAACGTGATGCTGCTGCGTGGTGGACTCGTCAAGGTCCTGGACTTCGGCATGGGCCGGATCACCGACGCAGAGGAAGCCGAGAAGCTCACCAGCACCGGCGTCACGGTAGGCACGGCCCGCTACATGGCCCCCGAGCAGTTCCGGGCCTCGGCGGTCACCCAGGCCGCTGACCTGTACGCCCTGGGCTGCATGCTGTTCGAGCTGCTGACCGGTGTGCCGCCCTTCCAGAGCGGCTCGGCCCACGAGGTCGGACAGAAGCACCTGGAGGAGCCGCCGCCGCCCGTCCGGGTCCTGCGCTCGGACGTGCCTCGGAATCTGGAGCGACTCATCGAGCGGCTGCTTGCCAAGGACCCCACGGAGCGACCGGAGGATGCGGTCGCCGTCCGCGAGGTGCTGTTGCCCCTGGTGCAGGGGGAGGACAAGGTCCCCGGCTGGGACGACTTCAACCCGGTGGGCCATTTCCGCCGCACCGCCTACACCCTGGGTGCTCCGGCCATCCGTCCGGCGCGTCCGGCTTCTGCACCGCTTTCACGCCCGGCGCCGGGCATGGACGTCTTCGAGGTGCACCGGCAGCTCATCAGCGACTACCGCGCCTTCACCGAAGGCGGCACCACCATTCGTGACGACCGGATCGCGGACTTCGTCGAGGACGACCTCGACGCGAAGTCGCAGTGGCCTGACCCCTGGCTGTCGCTGAACCCGTTTTTCGCCTCCGGCGGCAGCATGCTCGAACTCGTCAACGCAGGTGTGCTGCACCCGGAGTGCGCGCGCATCTTCCAGGCGAACAAGACCGAGGGCGGCAGGGACTGCGACGGACGACCGCTCACCCTGCACCGGCACCAGCGTGAGGCGATTGACAAGGCGCAGTCGGGCGCCTCGTACGTGCTCACCACCGGTACCGGGTCCGGCAAGTCCCTCTCCTACATCGTCCCGATCGTCGACAAGGTGCTCAGGACCCGGCAGCAGGAGGGCGCGAAGGCGTCGAAGCGCGTCCGCGCGATCATCGTCTACCCGATGAACGCGCTGGCCAACAGCCAGCTCAAGGAGCTCGACAAGTACCTCTGCGACGGCTACGGGGCGGGCCGCGAGCCCGTGACTTACGCCCGGTACACCGGGCAGGAGAGCGACGAGCGGCGCAAGGAGATCCGCGACAACCCGCCGGACATCCTGCTCACCAACTACGTGATGCTCGAGCTGATGCTGACCCGGCCGGACGACCGACGGTCGCTGATCAAGATGGCCCGGGGCCTGGAGTTCCTCGTCTTCGACGAACTGCACACCTACCGTGGTCGCCAGGGCGCCGACGTGGCCCTGCTGATCCGTCGGGTCCGCGAAGCCTGTCAGGCGGCTGAGTTGCAGTGCATCGGCACCTCCGCCACCATGTCGTCGGAGGGCACCCTGGAGGACCAGCGGGCAGCGGTGGCGCGTGTCGCCACCACTCTGTTCGGTAACGCGGTCAGCAGCCAGAACGTGATCGGGGAGACCCTGATCCGGGCGACGGCGGAGGCGCCCGACACTGTGCCGGCGGAGAGGCTGAGGGCGCCCGGCGCGCCCCGGGCCTACGCCGACCTGGTGAACGATCCGCTGGCCCGCTGGATCGAGACCCGCTTCGGGCTCGCCACCGATCCCGTCACGGGACAACTGGTGCGGCAGAAGCCGGCCAAGATCGAGGACGCCGCGCAGGAGTTGGCGCGGGAGAGCGGCCTGACCCCTGCGGAGTGCGGAGAAGCCATCCGGGCGACGCTCAAGGCCGGGTCCGAAGCGCGGCACCCGATCACTGAGCGTCCGCTGTTCGCCTTCCGCCTCCACCAGTTCCTCTCCAAGGGCGACACGGTCTACGTCACCCTCGAGGACGAACTCACCCGGCACCTCACCCGTGAGTACCAGCTCGTCCTACCGGGCTCGGACGAGAAGATCCTCCTGCCGCTGGCCTTCTGCCGCGAGTGCGGTCAGGAGTACCTGACCGTGTGGCGGTCCGACAAGGACGGGAAGGTTGTCTACGCACCCCGCCGGGATACCGCCGCTACCGGCGGCCGGGCCGGCGACGGCTACCTGTACATCGACTCCGACCGGCCCTGGCCTGCCAACGAGGAGGAGGCGATCGAGGCCCGCCGCATCCCGGAGTCGTGGCTGGAGGTCGACGCCGGCGGACGGGAGGTGGTCCGTAGCTCCTATCGACAGCGGCTCCCGCAAGCGATCACCGTCAACCCACAGGGTTGGGAAGGCCACGGTGACCTCAAGGCGACCTTCATCCCCTCTCCGTTCCTTTTCTGCCTGCACTGCGGCGTGAGCTATGAGCAGACCCGGGGGAAGGATTTCGCCAAGCTCGCGACGCTCGACCAGGAGGGCCGCTCCTCGGCGACCTCGCTGGTGTCGGCGTCGATCGTCCGGTCGCTGATGCAAGCGCCACCGGAGGCGCTGAACAACAAGGCCCGCAAGCTGCTCACCTTCGTGGACAACCGGCAGGACGCCTCGCTGCAGGCCGGTCACTTCAACGACTTCGTCCAGGTCACGCAGCTTCGCGGTGCCCTCTACCGAGCGGTGGTCGAAGCGGGCGACGAGGGCATCACCCACGAGGATCTCGCCACGCAGGTCAGCGCTGCCCTCGGATTGAGCCTCGCCGACTACGCGCGGGAGGCCGATCTCCCGCCGGCGATGGCCAGCATGGCGGCGAAGACGCTCCGGGACGTCATTGCGTTCCGCCTGTATCTCGATCTGGAGCGCGGCTGGCGCATCACCATGCCCAACCTGGAGCAGACCGGTCTGTTGAAGATTGACTACCAGGATCTCACCTGGCTCGCCGAGAAGCAGGACCGTTGGTCCGCGACCCACGAGAAGCTCCGTGAGGCGGAGCCCGACGAGCGGGTCAAGATCATGCGGGTGCTGCTGGACGAGATGCGTCGCGCCCTGGCGATCGACGTGCAGTACTTCCGCGACGACTTCGACTCCCTCCAGCGGGCCAGTGAGGAACGCCTCATCGACCCCTGGGTGCTCTCCGCCAGCGACAAGCCCAAGGTCGGAGCGGCCTATCCCCAACCGTCCGGGCGGGGCCTGGACCGGTCGAACTTGTTCCTCTCCGGCCGCGGGAAGGTCGGGAAGTACCTGCGCAGGGTGCATTTCCCTGAGCTGTCGTGGAGCGATGCCCAGGAGTTGATCGCGGACCTGCTGCAGGTGCTCAAGCGGGGCGGCCAGGTCACCGAGGTCACTCAGGTGCCCGAACGCGCGGGCCGCTACCGGCGTCCGGTCGGCATCCCCGCCACCGGCTACCAGGTCTCGGCAGCCGCGCTCATCTGGCGTGCCGGATCGGGTCAGACCGGCAGCCACGACCCGCTGACCCGGACGTACGCCAGCGGCGACGGCCCCCGGGTCAACACGTTCTTCCGCGACCTGTACAAGACCGCGGCCGGCACCCTCGCCGGCCTGACGGCGCGGGAGCACACCGCGCAGGTCGACCCGGTCGAGCGGGAGCGGCGAGAGGAGGCGTTCCGTAAGGCGGAGCTGAAGCTGCTCTACTGCTCCCCGACGATGGAACTCGGCGTCGACATCTCCGAGCTGAACGCCGTCATGATGCGCAACGTTCCGCCGACCCCGGCGAACTATGCGCAGCGCAGTGGCCGCGCCGGACGGTCGGGGCAGCCGGCCCTGGTCACTACGTACTGCGCCACCGGCAACAGCCACGACCAGTATTACTTCCGGCGCTCCGACCGGATGGTGGCCGGGGCGGTGGCTCCGCCCCGGCTGGACCTGGCCAACGAGGACCTGGTGCGCTCGCACGTGCACGCCGTCTGGTTGGCGGAGGCGGGACTCAAGCTGGGCAGAGCCATCCCCGAGACGATCGACATCAGTTACCTGGAGGACAGCCGCCGGCCCAACCCTGCCTTGGCCTTGCACGAGCACATCGCCGCAGCGCTGCGGGACACGCACGCGCAGGGGCGGGCCGCGGACGCGGCCCGCACGGTGTTCGCCGGTCTGCTGCCCGACTTCGAGAAGTCGACGTGGTGGGACGACCGGTGGATCGAGGACACGGTCCGGACCACGCCGGAGCGATTCGACCGCGCTTTCGATCGCTGGCGGGACCTGTTCCGGGCGGCGCTCGTCGACCAGGCCGAGCAGAACCGCCGGGTCCTGGACCACACTCTCTCCGAGCGGGACCGGAGGATCGCCGTCGGCCGCCGGAAGGAGGCCGAGACGCAGCTCAACCTGCTGAAGAACGAGACGGTGGAGAGCAGGTCCGTGCTCTCGGACTTCAACCCCTACCGCTACCTGGCCAGCGAGGGTTTCCTGCCGGGCTACTCGTTCCCGCGCCTCCCGCTGGCCGCGTACGTGCCCACCACCGGCCGTCGATCCGGTGAGGGTGACTACCTGCAGCGTCCCCGCTTCCTCGCCATCCGGGAGTTCGGGCCGGGCGCGCTCATCTATCACGAAGGCGCCCGCTACCAGGTCACCCGCATCCAGTTGCCGCCGGATGCGGCCGGCGAGGTGGTGACGAGCGAGGCCCGGCGGTGCACCAGTTGCGGGTACCACCACGACATCCGCGGTGGCGCGGTCCGCTGCGAGATGTGCAACGAGAAGCTGGGCGACACCACCTACGGGCTGCTGCACCTGCACACCGTCTACACGAGGCGGCGGGAACGGATCTCCTCCGACGAGGAAGAGCGGCGCCGCGCGGGCTTCCGCCTCGTCACGTCCTACCGCTTCCAGGACCACGGTGCCCGACCGGGCCGGCAGGACGCGCTCGTCTCGGACGGGGACGATCGGATCGCCACGCTCTCCTACGGCGACTCGGCGACCGTGCGCATCACCAACATCGGACGGGTCCGCGCCAAGCAGGACGAGCCCGACGGCTTCTGGCTCGACCCGGCGGACGGGCGGTGGATGAACGAACGCGACGCCGGTGAGGCGTCCGGCGACTCCAGCGAGATGCCGGTGGTCGACGCCGACGGCAACGAGAAGCGCCGCAAGAAGCGCGTCATCCCGTACGTCGAGGACCGCCGGAACATCCTCGTTCTCAAGCTCGACGAGCCGCTGGAACACGACGTCGCGCTCACCCTGATGTACGCGCTCGAACGCGGCATCGAAGCCGCCTTCGAACTGGAGGATTCGGAACTCACCACCGAGCTGCTCCCGCCGGACGACGGGCTCCGCGACCGGATGCTTTTCACCGAGGCGGCGGAGGGCGGCGCCGGTGTGCTCCGGCTCATGCAATCCGATCCGGCGGCGCTGGCCCGCGCCGCTGCCACGGCGCTTGACATCTGCCACTTCGACGCGGACGGCACCGACCGGGGCGGTCCGCACCCGGACCGGCCCTGCGCCTGGGGTTGCTACGAGTGCCTGCTGACGTACGGCAACCAGCTCAACCACCACTCGATCAACCGGCACCTGGTCCGCGACCTGCTGCTGCGCTTCGCCGGTGCGGCGGCGCGGACGACCGGGGAGGGTGAGTCCCGGACGGAGCAGCTGGCGCGCCTCACCGCTCAGTCCGACACCAAGCTGGAGGGAAAGTTGGTCGCCTGGTTGAAGGAGCGCGGCCTGCGGCTGCCGGACGACGCGCAGGTCTTCATCACCGAGGCGCTGGCCCGTCCCGACTACGTCTACCGCCTGCCCGGGGCGAATGTGGCCGTGTTCGTCGACGGTCCGGTTCACGAGCACGAGTCGGTCGCCGATCGCGACCGCGAGGCGGAGGAGCGCCTGTTCGACATGGGCTGGGACGTGGTGCGGTTCCCGTACGACGCCGACTGGTCCGCGATCGCCGCCAAGAACAAGCGCTACTTCGGTACCGGCGCCAGCGCCTGACCACCCGACCGCCACTCACCACGACGACGACGCAAGGAACCCACTTCATGACCACCTTCAGCGCCGGAACGCTGGTCTCCGCCCGGGGCCGCGACTGGGTCGTGCTGCCCGAGAGCGCCCCCGACATGCTGGTCCTGCGACCGCTGGGCGGCGCCGACGACGACATCGCCGCCGTCTTCCCCGCCTTCGAGCAGGTGACGAGCGCCGAGTTCGCTCCGCCCACGCCCTCCGACCTCGGCGACGCGTACGCGGCCAGCCTGCTCCGCTCCGCGCTGCGCATCGGCTTCCGCTCCGGCGCCGGCCCGTTCCGCTCGCTCGCCGGGATCGCCGTCGAGCCGCGCGCCTACCAGCTCGTGCCGCTGCTGATGGCGCTGCGGCAGAAGACGGTGCGGCTGCTGATCTCCGACGACGTTGGTATCGGCAAGACCGTCGAGGCCGGCCTGATCGCCAGTGAACTGTTGGCGCAGGGGAGCGCGAGTAAGCTCGCCGTGCTCTGCTCGCCGGCCCTGGCCGAGCAGTGGCAGGCGGAGCTACGCACCAAGTTCGGCATCGACGCCGAACTGGTCCTGGCCTCCACGGTGTCCAAGCTGGAGCGCGGGCTGGACCTGGGGCAGTCGCTGTTCGACAAGCATCCGCACGTGATCGTCTCCATGGACTTCATCAAGTCCACCCGGCACCGTGACGACTTCGTCCGCCACTGCCCGGACTTGGTGATCGTCGACGAGGCGCACACCTGCGTCGCTGCTGACGACAACACGTCGTCCCAGAACCAGCTCCGGTTCGAACTGCTGCAGCGCGTCGCCGCCGACACCGAGCGGCACCTGCTGCTGGTGACTGCGACCCCGCACAGCGGTAAGGAGAGCGCCTTCCGCAACCTGCTCGGCCTGGTCCGGCCGGAACTCGCCACCGTCGACCTCGGCTCGGAGGCGGGCCGGCGGATGCTCGCCCAGCATTTCGTGCACCGCAAGCGCGCCGACGTGCGCCAGTACCTCACCAGGGAAGACGGCCTGGCCGACGACAGCCTCGCCGAGGAGACGGCGTTCCCGTCCGACCGGCACTTCAAGGACGAGACGTACAAGCTATCCCCGGCCTACCGGGCGCTGCTGAACGACGCCATCGCATACGCCAGCGAGCGGGTGAGCGCCGCGGACAGCCGGGGCCGGCGGGAGGCCCGGATCGCGTGGTGGTCGGCGATTGCCCTGCTGCGGTCCCTGGTCTCCTCGCCGCGCGCCGCCGCGCAGACCCTGCGGACCCGCTCGGCGACCGCGACCGCGGTCACCGCCGAGGAGGCCGACCGGCTCGGCGCCCCGCTGACCAGCGACTTCTCCGACACCGACGCCCTGGAAGGGCTGGATGTCGCCCCCGGCGCGGAGGCCGGGAGCGTGGAAGTCGACGCGGGCGCGCGACTTGCCGAACTGGCCGATCGGGCGGCCGAGCTGGAAGGCCCGGCCGGCGACATGAAGTTGGCAGCGCTGATCAAGCACCTCAAGGGTCTGCTCAAGGAGGGCTACCACCCGATCGTCTTCTGCCGCTACATCCCCACCGCGGAGTACGTCGCGGAGCACCTGGAGGGCGCGCTCGGTAAGAAGACGGTGGTGCGGGCGGTCACCGGCGCGCTCTCCCCGCAGCAGCGCCTGCAGCGCATCGAGGAACTCGCCGAGGCGGCCGGCGACGACCCCGCCGCGCGCCGCGTCCTGATTGCCACCGACTGCCTCTCCGAGGGCGTCAACCTCCAGCATCACTTCGACGCCGTGGTGCACTACGACCTCGCCTGGAACCCCACTCGGCACGACCAGCGGGAGGGCCGGGTCGACCGGTACGGCCAAAAGCGGGACGTGGTCCGGGTCATCACCCTCTGGGGCAGCGACAACGGCATCGATGGCAAGGTGCTCGACGTCCTCATCAAGAAGCACCGGCAGATTCGCAAGGACCTCGGCGTCTCTGTCTCCGTCCCGGACGCCGCCTCGCAGGGTGTGACCGACGCCATCGTGGAGTGGCTGCTACTGCGCGGGCAGGAGCAGGAACAGGGCAGCCTCTTCGATGCCGAGGAGTACCGCGCCATCGACAAGAAGGCCGCCGCCCTGGCGACCGAGTGGCAGTCCGCGGCCGAGAAGGAAAAGACGTCCCGCTCTCGGTTCGCCCAGCAGACCATTCGACCGGACGAGGTGGCCCGGGAGGTCGCCGCGATCCGCGACACGCTCGGCCGCGCCGCCGAGATCCGCGATTTCGCACGCCAGTCGCTCCGCGCGCTCGACGGCGTGCTGCGCGACGAGGCGGGCGGTTCCGGTGACTTCACCGCCGACGTGAGCGGCACGCCGGCCGGGCTCCGTGATGCGCTCGCCCCGATGCTCGGCGGCGATGCCGTCGAGGCGGGCCGCCTGGTCCCGTTCCGGGCCACGGCGGCCGTGGCCCGCGGCGAAGCCGCCCTGGTCCGCACCGACCCGGCGGTGGCGGCCCTCGCCGGGTACGTCCTCAACGCCGCCCTGGACGGCCAGGTCAGCGGCCCGCGCCCGGCCCGCCGCTGCGGCGTCATCCGGACCGGGGCGGTCACCGGCCGGACCACGCTGCTGCTGGTCCGCTACCGCTTCCACCTCACCCTGCCGTCCCGGACCGGAACCCGGCAGCTCGTCGCCGAGGACGCCCGGCTGCTCGCCTTCGCCGGCGCACCCGCCAACGCCACCTGGCTGCCCACCGAGGACGCGCTGAAGCTGCTCGACGCGACCGCCGACGAGAACACCGACCCGGACTTCGGCGAGCGCACGATGAGCCGGATCCTCGACGGGCTGTCCGAGGTCACCGACCACCTTGAGGCGTACGGCGAGGAGCTGGCCGCCGAACTGCTCGCCTCGCACCGCCGGGTGCGCAGCGCCGCCGGCGAGATCGTCCGCGGTTTGACCGTCACCGCGCAGAAGCCCGCCGACATCCTCGGCGCGTACGTCTACCTGCCCGCTTCCACCCCTGCCGCCGGAGGCAACGCCTGATGTCCGCCACCGCCCGCAACCAGGTCTTCTCCGCCGTCCACACGATCGGCGGGCTGATCCCCGCCGACATGCTGGTCCGGATCGCCGAGGGCAAAGACGTCAGCGGCAACAAGCCCGCTGACTACCGGGTGGTCGGCTCGCGGTCGGTCCGCGACGACGCCGAGCGGCGCTGGGACTACCTCAAGTCGGTCTGGAAGGAGCTGCGCGACCAGCTCCCCGTCGCCCCGGAGGCCGAGGCCCCCGCCGATCCGACCGGCTTGGCGGTGGCGCAATGGCTGGGGCCACTCTTCGGTGAGGGGCTCGGCTTCGGTCCGCTAACCGCGCTCGGCTCCGCTGGCATCACGTCTGACGACGGTGCCAAGACGTTTGCGATCAGCCATCGCTGGAACCACGTGCCGATCCACCTGGCACCGTGGAACGCGGCGCTGGACAAGCGGCCCGCCGGCGCGGGCAGTGTGCCGCCGCAGTCGCTGGTGCAGGAGCTGCTGAACCGGTCCGAGGCGCACCTGTGGGGTGTGCTGACCAACGGCCGACAGCTGCGGCTGCTGCGCGACTCCAGCGCGCTCGCCACCGCCGCGTACGTCGAGTTCGACCTGGAGGCGATCTTCGATGGCGAGCTGTTCAGCGAGTTCGTGCTGCTGTATCGGCTGCTGCACGTCTCTCGCTTCGAGATCGCGGAGGGCGCTGCAGCCTCGACCTGCTGGCTGGAGCAGTGGCGTACCGACGCCATCCAGACGGGCATTCGAGCACTCAAGCAGATTCGCTCCGGCGTACAGGAGGCGTTGGCGGCCCTCGGGACCGGATTCTTACAGCACCCCGCGAACGGGCGGCTCCGGGAGGGCCTGGATGCGGAGGAACTACAGCACGCGCTGATGCGCTTCGTCTATCGATTGCTCTTCGTCTTTGTCGCCGAAGACAGAGGCATCTTGCATGCGCCCGACGCTGGGCCAGAAGCACGGGAGCGCTACAGGCGTTACTTCTCGACGGCCAGGCTCCGACGCGTAGCCCGGCGCCGTCGTGGTAGCACGCACTCGGATCTTTATCAAGCGCTCAGGCTTGTGCTCCACAGCTTGGCTAGAGAAGAGGGGCGACCAGAACTGGGCTTGCCGGCGCTCGGCGGCATCTTCGAGGAGACCGAAGCGGATCGCGTCCTGTCCGGCCTCTCACTTTCCAACGAAGCCCTTCTGTCTGCAGTGCGGCAGTTGTGCCAAGTCAAGGACAAGGCTTCCAGCCGCTACCGCACCATCGATTACCGGAACCTAGGTGCGGAGGAACTTGGATCAATCTACGAGTTCCTCCTCGAACTCCGCCTGACTCCGTCAGCGGATCTGCGTTCCGCTGAGATGGTGCAAGTCGGCGGCAATGCGCGAAAGACGACAGGATCCTTCTATACCCATTCCGCCATTATCGAATGCCTGCTGGACTCTACGCTCGACCCTGTCCTCGACGATGCCGTGAAGAGGGGAGGGGATCGTCCTGCAACCTCGGACCCAGCTAGCCATACAGCTAGCATCGTGGACGAACTGCTGAGGGTCTCTGTTTGTGATCCCGCCTGTGGGTCGGGCCATTTCCTTGTGGCCGCAGCCCGCCGCATCGCGAAGCGCATCGCGGCGGTACGAGAAGGCACCGTCGAACCAACCCCTGATGCGGTCCGCAGCGCGATGTGGGACGTGGTGACCCACTGCATTTACGGTGTGGATATAAATCCGATGGCGGTAGAGCTGGCTAAGGTCTCCCTATGGCTGGAGGCTCTGGAACCCGGTAAGCCTCTCGGCTTCCTTGATGCACACATCAAGCAGGGGAATGCACTGGTCGGCGTGACGCCCGCTCTCCTTGCCCGGGGCATCCCCACAGATGCCTTCACCTGCGTCGAGGGGGATGACGAGAGCACTGTCAGAGACCTGAGAGGAGTCAACAAGAAGGAACACGAAGGGCAGGTAGGCCTGTTCCTCGCCGATAATGAACGTGAAATTCCGGTCTCCAATTCCTTCTTCGCTGACGAGTTGCACCGCATTACCATGCGGAAGACCGACACCCTGAGGGACGTGCGTGAGCAGTCCGCGGCCTTTCAAGAGTGGCAGAACAGTCCGTCCTACCTCCACGCCGTACACGTTGCGGATGCTTGGTGTTCGTCATTCTTCTGGAAAAAGACGGCGGGGTCGCCACGACCGGTGACGCAGGAAGTCTTCCGAGCGCTCATCGACCAGGATGGCGCTGGTGCCTCGGCAGAGACGCGTCAAGAAATTATGGAACTCGCTGGCAGATACAGTTTCTTTCACTGGCACCTCGAGTTCCCGGAGGTTTTTCAGGTCCCCGATAAGATCGATCGGGCCGTCACCGGCGAAGCCGGGTGGACAGGGGGCTTCTCATGCGTGCTCGGAAACCCGCCATGGGACACGCTCAGCCCCGATGAGAAAGAATTCTTTTCCACCTACAATCCGGATGTACGCGCAATGAGGAAGGAGGCGCGCCAGACGGCGATTGCGTATCTGTTGGAGAGCCCGGCGATCCGGGATCGATGGGAGTTGTCCCGGCGTGACCTATACGCCCTGGTCCATTTCCTTAAGCGGAGCGGCCGATACCGCTTGTTCTCTCAGGGGAATCTCGGGAAGGGCGACTTCAACGTCTACCGGATGTTCGTGGAGACCGCGATGACCGTGACTGGGACGGGGGGTACGATCGCGCAAGTCACGCCATCAGGGATTTACAACGGCGCGAACGCTCAGGCCATCCGTGCCGAACTCTTCGGTCACTGGGATCTGAAGCTCATGCTGGGGTTCATTAACACCGGCGAGGAGTGGTTCGACGGAGCCCACGGCGACATGAGCTTCAGCGCGTATTCGGCCCGTCGCTCTGGGACGACCCAAGAGTTCAATGTGGGATTCCAGATTAAGAACCCGTCGGACCTGGCTTCGGTGCTGAGGAACTCGCCGAGCTTGGCGGTCGATGTAGTGCGCAGCCAGTCTCCGGATGCCCTAGCCATCAGCGATACGCTGGGTGGCACCGATTCAGAGGTGACCGACCATCTCTACCGTCAGTGGCCAGCGTTTTCGACGACTTCAGCGGGATACCCCAAGAGGGTGTACCAGCGTGAGATCGATATGGGAACCGATCGCGATCGCTACACTGACGAGGAGCCCGGCCTTCCTCTGTATGAAGGGAGGATGGTAGGGCAGTACGACCATCGGGCGAAGGCATATGTTTCCGGCAGGGGTCGGTCGGCGGTGTGGGATGAGCTGAAGTTCGGCTCACCGGAAAAGGCTATTGTTCCCCAGTGGGTGGTGCCCCAGCGGAACATCCCCAACAAGGTGAAGGGAAGGATCAACCGGTTCCGTATCGGCTTCTGTGACGTGGCATCGCCGCGGAATGAGCGCTCGCTAATGGCAGCATTGATTCCTCCCAACGTCATTTGCGGTCACTCTGTGCCGACGATAGATTTTGGCGAGAATTTCGAGTGGGCATATACTCTTTGGTTGGCCGCGGCGAACTCCATCTGCGTAGACTTCCTTGCTCGCAAAAAGGTTACGCTCCATATGCAGTTGGGAGTGGTGGACAGTCTTCCATTTCCACGTGTTCGCCCCGGCGACTCGGTGCTCGAACGCCTCGCGCCTCTGGTCCTTCGCCTTACGTGCACGAGTCCAGAGATGACGCCTTTCTGGAACCGAATGACAGAGTTCGGCTGGACGTCATTTGTCCCAGAGGGACACGTCTCTGCCGAAGCTTTTGTGACTGAGCTCGCTCGTGCCGAGGCGCAAGCCGAGATCGACGCCGTGGTGGCGAAGCAGCTCTTCAACCTCGACCGTAAGCAGCTTGAGTACATCCTGACTACTTTCCCTACTCTTGAACGCAAGGAACGGCGGAGGTACGGCGACTATCGCACTCGCACCCTCGTGCTTCGTGCCTTCGATAAAGAGTGACGTAAACGGCATGGTCGCCCCGTACTTGGCGGCCATGCCGTTTACCGCCGTAACCGGTCGCCGCCTTCAAGCGTCCCTCGTACTGCGGCTCGACCGGCCGGCCCGTGAGCTATCAGCGTTGTTCGGTAGTCTCCGCGACAAAGACGCCGATGCCCATACGGCCGACCAGTTCGCCAAGCTCGATGATGGAGTCCAACGCCCGCCGTACGGGCCGCCGGGGACGTGGTCCAGCTCGCGGAGTCCGACTACCGGTACGCGGACGGTCCGCTCCGACTCCGGATCGTCCGGGTCCGGCCGGACCTCAGCGAGTCAGGGGATCTGAGTGACATCCTTGACGTGGCCGACCGGGTGGCCACTGTAGATGGTGCCGTGAACGCGCTCGAGGGAGCAGTCATCTCCGAGCTTCGAGATCGCTGCCGCCGAACCTGACCCGTTGAGACGGATTGTTGACGGGCGCCCATCACCGAGCACCTCCATGACGACCGCCTTGATCTCGGGAGTGGCCGGGTGTCGCGCGAGCCCGGCGCGGACCTGACGGCGCAAGGCCACGAAGTTCGTGTTGTCGGTGAGGTGCATCTCGCCGACAGTCTCAGACTGCTGCCGGCCGAGCTCCGCGAGGCGGTGGTGCAACGCGTTCGCGTCATCAAACTGGGGGATGGGCAGGTTCCACGCGTGCTTGTCGATGTCGCGCTCATCCTTGCCGTAGGACATCATCGGTCGGACAAGTTCGGTCAGCACGCTGCTGTTCAGGATCGCGGACAGGAAAAGGCCCTCCTCCAAGGTCGCTATTGGTGCCCAGTAGAGCTTGTGCTCGATCACTGCGGTCGGGTCATCGACGATGGCAGCCGCGACGTGCATCCCGGAGGCGGAGTAGACCAGCCGCAGAGGTGGCGCGGGGAACTGGGCGCTGAGCCCGCGATGGAAGTCGAGTCGCTCGGCCAGGGTGAGGCGCGCGCTGCTGCGGTGCGCCTCCCAGGTAGCTTCCGCCTTCCGCCACCATTCGGCGAGGCCGAAGTAGTAGTCGAGTCGGGATCCAGGTCCGGTCATCAACGTGGAACCGTCGAGCGGGAGCACCGCCTGCTTCGCAGGCAGGATCCGGTACGGCAGCAGGCTCTCGCCGAGCAGCACGGGCCGGATGAACTCGCTTTCCACGACGCCTTCGAGTGCGGGCAGTTCCTTCCATGGGGCTTTCTCCAGGTTGCTGCGCGCAGAGCGAACGGCGTGCCGCCCGGCACCGAGGCCGAGGCGCCCGCCAGTATCTGTCTCGACGAAGAACAGCACCCTCGGCACGATCGTGGCGCCCTGCGCGAACCGTGGCTTGTACGGCGACTCGGTCAGGGCCGATCCGCCGGCGACCAGATCGGCTGCCTCCCGGGTGATCAAAGGTTCCACCTGCTGCCACGACTTTGCGTCCGTCGGCAGGCGTCCCGTCCAACGCTCGGTCACCGAGGGCAGGCGTCGGTAGGTACTCAGCGTGGCCCGGTCGCCGAAGACGACACAGGCACCGCGCGGAAAGGGATGGGGGCGTAGACGTCGCAGGTCCCAGGAGCCGGTGAAGGCGACGGCGGTTGGCTCGACGGTGTCCTCGTACCATCCTCTGCGGAAGCCCTCGAAGTATTCCCGATCGAGCACCGAGTTCGGCAGGACGAAGGCGAACGAGCCGTCGTCGCGAAGATACTGCTGGACCGCTCGGGTCACGAAGAGGGCTGAGAGGTCCTGGTTCGTGGCGAACTCGCGGCCGTGCCACAGCCCGCGGTCGCGGGACAGCTCTCTGAACCGTGCCTGCATGTCCCGAGGCATGTGGCGATAGGAGAGCCAGGGCGGGTTGCCGATGAGAACGTCCACCCGGTTCTCGTCCATGGCGAGCCAGACGGGCCGGGCCAGGTTGCGCAGGTAGTAGCTCCAGATGTGGTCGCGGCCCTCGTCGTGCAGCCGGCACATCGCCTCGAAGGTGCCGCGGATCATTGGCTGGTCATCCGGCCCGATCCGCATGTTGTGGAAGAAGGCCGCCAGCGACGGCGGGTTGTCAGGATCTCGCGGTTTTGCCGCGATACTTGCGAGCCCCGCGACGATCTGATCGAAGCGGCTCGGCTCGTCGAGCAGGCTCTTGGGGAAGCGGAGCCACTCCTCGACCTCGCTGGCGTTGTAGCCGGCGCTGATCCGTACGTGCTCCTCGGTGAAGAGGTCGCGGCGTTGCCGCCACTGCATGCTGTCGCCGAGATAGACCGGGATGGTGATGGGGCCCCGCTGATCGGTCAGCCTCTGGTGGCCGATAGCGAGCAGGTAGGTCACGCGCGCCAGCGCCACGGCGACGGGGTGCAGGTCGACGCCGACCACGTGGTGGGTGAGTTGCGTCAGCGCAGTATCCAGCGGCACGCCCGCCGTCTCGGCTGCGGCGAGATACCGGCGTACGGCGTGGAAGAGGAACGTGCCGGAGCCGCAGGCGGGGTCCAAAACCCGTTGCCGCAGCGGAGCGGCGACGACGGTGTCGACCAGATGCTCCGCGAGCCAGTCGGGCGTGTAGTACTCGCCCATCCGCTTGCGCGTCTCGGGACCGATCATCGACTCGTAGAGCACCTTGAGGATGTCGTGGTCGGCCCGGAGCCAGTCGAACCGGGCCAGTCGCCGGGTGAGTCCCTGGATGAACTCGCGGCCGCCGGGTACCTCGGTAGTCCAGCCGAAGAAGTCGTGCTCGACCACGCCCAGGATGCGGGCTTTGTCGAACCGTTGCCCGGTGATGAGGTCGTGCGGCTGCAACTCTAGGGCGTCGATACCGACGACCAGGTGCGCGATGATGTACGCGCTGTTCATCAGCAGGGTGTGCTCGACGAACAGATCCGGGTCATCGACGAACTGCGTGCCCAGGGCGCTGTCGAGCAGCTCCGCCCACAGCTTCCGTTTCAACTGAACAGTCGGCAGATGCTGGTGCTCCGCATACAACGCGGCGAGCGCGGCGCGATCCAGCTTGTGGGAGGTGCTCTGCGCGCCGAGCCGACGCGCCACCTCGGCGGGTGCCGGACGGACCCGCTGGCTCGTCGCCAGCACGCCTTCCAGCCAGTAGAAGAGGGCCAGGCCGTCAGGGCGGCTAGCGGCCAACGTGTGGGTGTCGATGAGGGCCAGCGCGTCGCCGGTCAGCTGGTACGCACGCCAGGTGGCGCCGTCGGTGAGGATGCCGACGTATCGTTGGCCGCTCTCCAGGCTCCGCGACCGAACATAGCCGCGGAGCTGCCGCTCAGCCTCCAACAGCGGGCGCCCTGTCTGGAGTCGTCGCTTGACCTCAATGATCGTGTAGCCGACCTCGATGTCGATGCGTCGGCCGCCGCCAACTGGGGCTTCGAGGTCGACGTCGAGGTGGGAGTCGAAGAGCCCGAAGTCACCGGCCAGCAGAAGCTGGCGGATGTCAGCCTGCAGGGTCGCTTCGGTGCGGGCGGCACGCCGGTCGGCGATCCGTGTCAGCAGGGGCTGCAGTGACGGGGGGAAGCCGTCGGGCGCACGTACCTGTGGCCGGGGTGATGAGTGGCGGCTGCGGCTTCCGTCTGGCGTACCGTCCGAGCGGGCCATACACCAGTGTGGATATTGCGACTCCCTGAAGCCAAGAGGTGGCGAATCACTGTCGGATTATGGACAGCTCACCTACGGTGACCTGGCCGAGCGGACAGGAACCGATAGCGTCGGTGCACGCCAGCTCTGCCGATACGGTCCAGGTTTACGCACCCGAGAGCCGGTAGGGTCGCACCCACCGCCGCGATCGATCATGCAGGAGGCCGCGCCGTGCCGCAGCTCGCCTTGGCCAACAGCTTCTGGCAGAGCTACGACGTCCTGGAGAAGCCGGTCAAATCCGGCGTGCGCAAGGCGATGGAGAAGTTCCAGCAGCTCAGCATCGCCGAGCTGCACGCCGACAAGGGCCTGCACCTGGAGTCGGTGAACAATGCCCGGGACGCGCGGATGCGGACTATCCGGATCACGGACTTCTGGCGCGGGGTCGTGCTGGCGCCAGACGACGGCAGCGACACCTTCCTGCTGCTCAACGTCGTGCCGCACGACAACGCGTACACCTGGGCCGCGAAGCGGCTCTACACGGTGAACACGGCGACCCGGGCTCTGGAGGTCCGTAACGTCGTCGCCATCGAGCAGCTCACCCCGGCGCTGGAAAAGGCCGCGGCGCAGGCGCCGAGCCTGCTGTTCGCCCGCTACTCCGACACGGTGCTGCGTCACCTCGGCATCGACGACCAGGTGCTGCGGGCGGTACGCACGATCATCGACAAGCGGCAGCTGGATGCGTTCGGCACGCTGCTGCCCGAGGACCAGTTCGAGGTGCTGCAGTACCTCGCAGAGGGCTTCACGCCGGATGAGGTCTACCGCGACGTCGTCGCCGAGCGCCGACCGGCGGACGCGACGGCGGAGCCGAGCGAGAGCCTGGCGGTGGCGATCGCCAACACCGCCAACCGCATCACGCTGGTGACCCGGCCCGACGAGCTCGCCGAGATCCTCGATAAGCCCTTCGCCGCCTGGCGGGTGTTCCTCCATCCGTCGCAGCGGCGGGTCGCGTACCGGGTCTCCTACAACGGGCCGGCCCAGGTGACGGGTGGGCCCGGCACGGGAAAGACGGTGGTGGCGCTGCACCGGGTCAAGCACCTGCTCTCCCGTACGCCCGACAGCCGGTTGCTGCTCACCACGTACACCAACGCCTTGGCCGCGACCCTGCGGGAGAACCTGGCGCTGCTCCTCGACGACGATGAGCAGCTGGCGCGGGTGGAGGTGACCACGGTGAACGCTGTCGCGCACCGCACCGTGCGGGCCCTCTCCGGGCGGGTGCCCACCCCGATCGGTGACGTGGACGAGCGGCAGGTCTGGCGGCGGGTGAGCCGCAGGCTGAACCTGCCCTGGACGGAGCAGTTCCTCGCCCAGGAGTTCCGGCACGTGATCCTCGCCCACGGCGTGCAGAGCCGGGAGGACTACCGCGCGGCCAGCCGGCGAGGGAGAGGGTCGGCGCTCGGCTCGCGGCAGCGCGACCGGGTGTGGGACGCCGTGGACATGTTCCAGAAGGAGCTGTCGGCGGCGGGCATAGCTACCCACCTGCAAATCTGCGCCCAGGCGGCGCAGCTGCTCGGCGGCGCTGACCTCACCAGCCACGGGTACGACCACGTCGTGGTCGACGAGGCGCAGGACCTGCATCCCGCGCAGTGGCGGGTGCTGCGGGCCGCGGTGACGCCCGGCCCCGACGACCTCTTCATCACCGGTGACCCGCACCAGCGGATTTATGACTCCCGGGTCTCGCTCAACGTGCTCGGCGTCTCCGTCGCCGGACGCAGCAGTCGGCTGCGGGTCAACTACCGCAGCACCGAGGAAATCCTCTCCTGGTCGACAGGCGTACTCGTCGGTTCGCGAATCGAGAACCTCGGCGGCGAGGGTGACGACAGCCTCGCCGGCTACCGATCGCTGTTGCACGGCAAGCGGCCCCACGCCGCCGGGTACCCGACGAGCCAGGCCGAGATCGCGGCGCTCGTGGAGCGGGTGGGGGAGTGGCTGAAGCAGGGCGTCCAGGCGAGTGAGATCGCGGTGTGCGCCAGGTTCAACACCACTTTGGGCGACGTGCAGGAGGCGTTGGCTGCCGCCGGGATTCCGGCGGTACGGGTGCGGGATCAGCCCAGGGCGGACGTCGGCGGGGTGCGGCTGGCCACCATGCACGCGATGAAGGGGCTGGAGTTCCGGTGCGTGGCGGTGGTCGGTGTTACGGCGCGGGCGGTGCCGTTCGCCAAGGAAGTCACGCCGCCTGAGGTGGACCTGATGCAGCACGAGAGCGACCTGCTCCGCGAGCGGTGCTTGCTGTTCGTTGCAAGCACGCGGGCCCGGGAAGCGCTGCATGTGTCCTGGAGCGGGACGGCCAGCCCCTTCCTGTCGTCTATTCTCAATCGCCAGTAGGGAAAGGATGCTCCGCAGTGCCTGCTGCTAACTACGCTGCCTGCAAGTACAGCGTCACCCTGCAGACGGACGACATGGCCGTCCTGCACGTGCTCCGCGCGCTGACACAACATTGCTATTTGGGACAGCACCCGCAGATCGCGTGGGGAGGTACGACCGCCAAGTCTTGGCGCCTCAGCGGTGGAAGGGCCACCTTCCGCTTCAACGCGCCGGCTGACCGAAGCCGATTCCTCAGTGAAGCTGAGCGTCTTCTGCCTGCTGGGATCTGGAAGTTGGAGAGGACGAACGACAACGATCCGGCGTCCCCCCAGCGGAAATGACAACGCACCTTCCGTGAGGGTGGCCGGGGACCATGGGCGGAGCTGCGCGTAAGCCCTGGATGTTGAGGCGGGACCGGGTCCGGGGCCTATGAAGCATCGAGGCTGATGGCGTGCGTCCAGAGCACGACGTCGAGCACCCGGAGGGATGGGTCTCGAACGTCGGCTCGGATGCCGTCCTGGGTTGTCGCGTTGGTCTTCGCATCACGGAGCAGCCCGAGGGTCATGCTGTCGCGCATCAGCCCGCGGTGGATCAGCCAGTCATGCCGGTGGTCCGACCTTGGCGGTATGCCTAGCAGTTCTCGCACCTTCCTGTCCCTCACTGGAAGCAGGCTTGGCCGCTTTCGCGCGCAGAGCTTGCTGGCGGTCACCCAGGGATCCGACTTGGCTGTTCTCGGGCTCGCAAGCGCTCGCTTGACGTCCTCATACAGTGCACTGGCGTCAACCAGGGTGGCGGCATCGGCCTCTGCCAGGTCGGCGTCTTCCGGTACGGCCGCCAAGCGGCGCTGCACTGCGTCGCGATGGCGCTCATCATCAAGTAGACGGCGGGCGGCGGCTGGGCGCAGCCGGACGCTGAGCAGCGTCACCGCGAACAGGTCGGCAGCCGTGATCTGCCCCGGGTCGTTCGGTAAGACGGTCCGGTAGGTCGCCCCGGCGAAGTTGCCCGTTGGGTCGTAGTAGCGGCCGAGTCGACGCCCTGCGAGCTCGGTGTCCTTCAGCGCGTCAAGCGCCGCGTCGCGAGCCGCAGTCAGCGTCGCTTGGCCCGGAATAGGCCAATCGGCAGGGACCTCGCCTAAGGAATGTTCATCGGACATGCCGTCAGCCCTTCGCACGTGAGGTGGTGAGGCTGGTCAGTGGTGTGGTCGGTAGCGCGATCCAGCCCTCGGTGGTGGCAGCGGCCAGATCGGCGGGCCCGGGCCGGGTGGCTTGGCCGATGGCAGCCGCACGAGCGGTCAGTGCGGCGACGACAGCGTCGACTGCATGGTCGCTGCCCCGGCACACCGGCTCGAAGGCACCGAGTTGCAGCCACGGCGCGCTGCCAATCAGTCCGTCAACCAGTTCGTTCAGTGCGTCGCTGTTCTGCCGCCCCTTGTATCCCCGATAGGGCAGCAACCACTGCTTTAGCGACGCCGCCGGGTAGACCTCGACGACCGTTCCGCTGCCGCTGCGGTCCACGGGTTGCCCGACCTCGGCGAGCCGCGCCAGCAGGGCGGCACACCGCATGGCGGTGTGTGCGATCCGATCCGCCGCCACGCTGAGCGAGAGGCGACCGGTTAGCTCGTGGGTCACCACGTCGGTGCGGCGCCAGGCCAGGCTCCTGCGCCAGTCGCGCCCGACCAGGCCGGTAGGGGCGGCAAGATCTCCGCGGTGGTGGGCGATGATGAATTCCACGAACGGCTCCGGCCATCCCAGCGGACAGTCGATGCCGGCCTTGTCCGCTGTCGACGCCGCCCGCATGAGCTGATCATCGCCGGCGCCGATAGTCAGCTCCTCCAGCACGGCTCCGGTCGTAGTCCACCGGATCCAGGCCACCGCAGTATTGGTGTCCTCCGCTGCAAGGTCGATCCCCGCCGTCAACATCCGCCCAACCTACTGGGCTCCAGCAAATCGACACATCGTCCGCCTTGTCATCTTGCGACCCGTCGATCCACCGGCGGCAGCCGAGCCACGCGTGCCGTCACCCGGAGCGGAACGCCCGAGATCTGTGTCGGTACGGAGGATTGGCGGTCAGATTCCAGTTGGTAAGGATTGCGCCCGTGGTGTTGTTTCTGACCGACCTGGATTCTCGTGCTCGCGTGAAGGGATCGCGGGACGGCCTCGGTGCACAGGCTGTCTGGTCAGCGACGGGACGGCCACTCATCGGCAATCTCACCACCGTCACGGACTCGCTCCCGGGCTTCACCACCTTGCTCGTCGGGCTGCGACTGGCCGAGCTCGCCAGTGCGGACGAGTTGGACAACACGACGAACGTCTTCCTGATCTGGGAGCAGATGGCGGCGTACGTGCGGCATGTCATACGCGAAGATCGGGGCTTCTTCGGCCAGCAGCGGATCGCTGCGCGGACGGCGAAGGCTGGCGGCAATGGCGGCAAGGTTCACCTGTCGGCGCAGCCAGAGCACCAGATCCTGAGCAACCAGAGAACGGACGGGTTGCTCGGCAACTACACCGCCCCGGCACGGGCCTCCGGGCTCGTCGCGCCGGGAAGCCCCGCGCGTCTCACCCCTGAAGCACTCGCCTTTGTGGACACCGTCTACATCCCGCGACTCGAATCCGGGTGGGGCCACGACGCCCGTCACCTCGTACGAGAGCTGCGGCGGGATCGGATCGTGTTCGACCTTGGCGCGAACCAGAAATGTGAGTCGGTCGCGAGTATCTTCAGCCCGGCGATGTCGCAGCAGGAGGTCGACTTCTACCGGTATCACCTGGTTGAAGGAGGACCAGTTGATCCGACCGAAGGGCGGCAGCGGAAGCTCGCCACGCTATTCGAGGCCAGACCATATAAATCCGCGTGGCCCTCGCGGCCGTACCTGATGGCAATCGCCGACGACGCTGAATCGCGCGGTTGGAGCGACATTGCCGACCTGGTGCGCCGGGTCATGGCCTGCGAGTCTGTGCTCGCGCCGGCGTCACTGCTCTTCAACTACCTGCTTGGACGGAACGGTGCCCACCTCGACACCGTCGTGGCTGACCTTCGATCGTCCTGGGGCGACCGCCTCGACTCGATCGATCCGCTCGCGGTATCCGCCCTGCCCGGCCAGGAATGGCCACGCATCGCCGAGGCGCTCGCCCACGGAAATTATCCGCAGCTCGTCAGGACGTTGGCCGAGCGCAACGCCACGGTGATGCGGGAGCGCGGTGGGGCACTCGCCTGGCTGGAGGTGACCGAGCAGGACCAACTGCGAGTGCGGTTCCGCGACGAGCCGGCCGACCTGCCCACTGGTGACGAGATCCGGAAGCTGTGGTGGTTCCCGTACTTCATCCCGTCACTCGTGTCCATGCTGGCGGCGATCGGGAAGGGTGACGCGTGAGCGAGGGCATTCCCCGGGCGGTACTCACCGAGGCGCTGCGCGCGCAGATCAACGGCCGTGAGGTGCTGGCCGCGGTTTTCTGCACGTTCCGCTTCGATCCCGGCTTCTTCGAGCGGGAGATCCTCCCGGCTCTCTTCGACCTCCAACTGCACCAGGACCCGCAGATCCGGCGCGTCCAGCTCGAGGAGGCGCTACGCCCACTTGCCGGTCGCGTCGCCGTCTACTACGACCCTGGCGCGATCGTGACGGGTGACGGAACGGCCTGCCTGGACGTCCGTCGAATCCCGGTGCGGCCCCGCACCGGCTACTTCCATCCGAAGAACGCGTTCATCCTCGTGCGGGACACGTCGACGCAGGAACGGTCGCTGGTCGTGCTCGCCGGGTCGGCGAACCTGACCCAGGCGGGCTGGTGGGAGAACGTCGAGTGCGCCCACTTGGAGGAGATCGCCGAGTCCGGCCGGTCGCGGACCGCACCGGAGATCCAGCGATTCCTCAGCCACCTGCGGACCATGGCGAAGAACTTCGACACCCACGCAGCTCTGGACGACATCCACGGCGTGCTTCGTACCGTGCAACCGATCGTGCACCGCACGGCGAACGGTCGGCTGCACCCGCACTTCCTCTTCAACGGGCGGCGCGGTGCGCAGTCGCTGGTCGACCAGCTCGACACCGCCGCCGGCCAGTGGCTACGTCACGCCGACCTGGAGGTGCTCTCCCCGTACCTCGACGATGCGGACGCGTCGGTGCCGCTCGAGACCTTGATCGACCGTTTTCAACCGGGAAGGTGGCGGGTGCTGCTGCCCGAAGAGGGCGGTCTCGCGCGGTGCCGTCCGGAGCTCTACGACTGGGTGCGCGAGCGAGGCGGCGAATGGGGGCGGCTGCCCAAGGCGATTCTCGCGCGCGGCGGCAAGCAGGCGGCGGGAGCGGCGCACCGGACCGTGCACGCGAAGGTGTACCGCTTCTTCACCAAGGACTGGGAGATCACGCTCGTCGGGTCGTTCAACCTCACCCGCCCGGCGCACTCGGGCAGCGGCAACGTCGAGAGCGGAGTGCTGTCGGAGGTGGCCGTCGACCGGCGGCCGCGGTTCTGGCTTGAGGCGATCGAGGAACCACCGCCGTTCGCCCAGCCGGTCGGCGAGGACGACGACGTCGACCAGGGTTACGTGCCGCTGCTGGCGCGGTACGACTGGGCGTCGGGGCAGGCCGAGGTCCTGTGGGACGGTGCGAGCGACAGCCCGCCCATCAAGGTGTACGACCGCGGTGTTCACCTCTTCGAGGTCGGCCAGCTGGAGCGAGCCGGCTGGACGTCGCTGTCCGGCGACGACGCGGCGATCCTGCGCGAGCGGCTGCGCGAGACCAGCTTCCTGACCGCAGTCACTGGTGACCAGCGCGGGATCGTCCTCGTCCACGAGACCGGCATGGCACACCGCCCGTCGATTCTGCTCGACCTGAGCCCGGCCGACATCCTCCGCTACTGGTCGATGCTCACCGCGGAGCAGCGAAACGCCTACCTGTCCGAGCACGGCGAGGCGCTGCGCGGACCCGGAGAGGGACTGTCGGCGGAGTCTCGACCAGATACGATCTTCGATCGCTTCGCCGGGATATTCCACGGGTTCGCGTCGCTGGGTCGCGCCGTGCGCGACGCCCTCGACGAGGAACGGGTCGAGGAGGCTCGGTTCCGGATGTTCGGTGCCAAGTACGATTCCCTGCCCGTCCTCGTCGAGCAGATGGCGAACGAGACGGCGGGGGATCCGCTGGACCGGTACCTCATGGTGCTCTGCGCGGGACAGCTCGCCGACCGCGTACGCCGCGACTTCCCCGCATTCTGGGCGTCGGATCCGGCCGGGGTTTCCCGCCTGGAAGAGGCGCTCACCGTGCAGGCCGTCCTGCGAGAGCTGCTCATCGCGCGTAACGACGCCGAGATGGCGGAGTTCCTCGACTGGTACGAGCCCCGGTTCCTGGCCGAGACGGCGGTGGTGACGGCATGATGATCACTGTCGACACCGCAGCGCAGCTGTTGGACTTCGACCGGATGATCCACAATCCGCAGCTGGCGAGGGATCAGCTCCACGGGGCCGTCGCCCTGCACAACATCCTGGAGCGCCATCGTGTCGCCTACCTGGCCGACGAGGTCGGCATGGGCAAGACGTACGTGGCGCTCGGCGTCGTCGCCCTGCTGCGCCACTTCACACCGGACCTGCGGGTGCTCGTCATCGCGCCGCGCGAGAACATCCAGCAGAAGTGGCAGCGGGAGCAGGGCCTCTTCACCAAGAACAACGTGCGCCTGGACGACCTGCGGGTGCGGATGCCGGGCGGGCTGCCGGCACGCCCGCGCGTGCACTGCCGGAGTTTGATCGAACTGTTGGAGGAGACCGCAGTCGGCCCCGACCGCGACTTCTTCGTCCGGCTTCCCAGCTTCAGCCTGCCCATGCGTCGTGACGCCCAGCAGCGCCGCAACCTGCGTGACCGGCTCTGCGCGCAGGTGCCGTGGCTTCCCGACGACCTGGTCGACCTGCGGGCCAACGCGGACGTCATCAAGGACCGGTTCGCGCAGGCGATCAATGCCGCTCTGCCCCACTTCGACCTCGTGATCGTGGACGAGGCACACAACCTCAAGCACGGTTGCGGCCCACAGTCGTCCTCCCGAAACCGGGTGCTGGCCACCGTGCTCGGCCGCGACCGTGCCGACGTCGAACCGAAGCTGCGCGGGAAGTACGGTCGGCGGGCCGGCAAGGTGCTGCTGCTGTCCGCGACGCCCGTCGACGACGACTACCGGCAACTGTGGAATCAGCTCGATGTCTTCGGGCTCGCGGAGCCCTTCCGGCCGCTACGGAACCCGGACGCCAGCGAGCAGCAGCGGCGGGAGGTGGCAGGGGAGTTCCTTCTCCGCCGGGTGACATCGCTGCAGGTTTCCGGGCAGCAGTTGACCAAGAATCTCTACCGGCGGGAGTGGCGCGGAGGAGGCGTCGCCGAGCACGATGAGCCGATCCGGATAACGGACGACCGGCAGCGACTGACCGTCGCGCTGGTCCAGAAGAAGGTGAGCGAACTGCTCGACAACGAGCGGTTCGGCACCCGGTTCCAAGTCGGCATGCTGGCGTCGTTCGAGTCGTTCCTCGAAACCAGCGCCGCGAAGAAGCCGACCGCAACGGAAGACCCGGACGACATTCCGGACGAAGCTGTCGAGGGGAACTTCGACGACGCCGGGCAGGCCACAGACGCGGTCGAGCGGCAGGGCATCGACGTGCCGATGCTCAACGACCTGGCCCGCGACCATTTCCGGCGGTTCGGCCGCGAGTTGCCGCACCCGAAGATGGACGCCCTCGTCCGTACCCTCGCCACGTCCTGGCGCGACGGCCGCAAGGGGTTGGTCTTCGTCCGGCGGGTGGCGTCGGTCGCCGAACTGAAGCGCAAGCTCGACGACGAGTACAGCGACTGGCTTATCGACCGACTACGCAACCGGTTGCAGGAGCGGCATCGGCCGGCATTCGAAGACGCCGTCGACGAGTTCCGCCGACAGCGCTCGCTGCGCGACTCGGCCGCCCCCACAATGGTCGATCAGGTCCGGGAGGACGATGACGCCGGCGGCCGAGACACGTTCTTCGCATGGTTCTTCCGAGGTGCCGGACCCATTGGCATCGTCAGCGGAGCGACCGTCCAGGGGCGGTTCCGCAACCAGAGCGGCGCGCTCGGCACCTTCTTCGACGACAACCACGTCATGGCGCTCCTCGGTGCCGGCCCGGGACAGGTCGGGGAATTGCTGGCGTGCGCGCTCGGCCAGGAGCGGGACAAGGTTGACCGGCTCATTCGGGAGCACTCACGTCACTATCTGACCGAGGCGAAGCAGGCGACCCGCGCCGCGCGGTTCGACGCTGTCCAAGCCGCCGCGCTCGAACTGCTCGCCCACCACGAGGGGCCACACCGGGAACGTGCCGAGGTGATCTGGCGTGAGTTGTACCGCCCGGAGAAGCGCGGCGCCGTGTCGGCGGAGGCGGACCCGGATCTGCTCGAGACCACGACCTTCTTCACCGAGCTTCGCCGGCGGGAGCGGCTGCGTAGCCTGATCTGGCCGGAGCCCACCGGGGCCGACCTGGGCGAGTCGTTTCGCGAGCAGTATCTTCGCGCACAGCTCCTCTCTGCCGCTGGCCGCCTCGGGCACGCCTTCCTCGACCTGTACGCGGTGGTCACCGACCACCTGCCAACGCTGGAGCCTTCCGCCGCGATCGACCGGCCGGACGTGGCGATCACCGCATACCTCGAGGAACTCGAAAGCCAGGCAGCGGCCTCACCCGGCACCCGACAGTGGGCAGGGTTGGATGAACTTGCCGCCTTGGCCGAGCACTACGAGCTCGTCCTCGATACCAACCTGCCCGATGCGAGGCAGGTCGATCTGCGAGAAGCACGCGCTCTTGTCAGCCGACTCTTCACCGCGCAGGAGCCCGTCGCCGGCATGTCCGGCCGGGTCAACAGGCGCCACGTGCACCAATTCCGTCTCCCCGGTTATCCGCTCGTGCTGATCTGCACCGACCTCCTTCAGGAAGGGGAGGATCTGCACACCTTCTGCTCCCGCGTATACCACTACGGTCTGGCCTGGACCCCGTCGGCGATCGAGCAGCGGATTGGGCGGATCGACCGGGTGCGGTCCGAGAGCGAGCGTCGGCTGACGGCCCTGGACCGTGCGGACGGCGACGACCGGCTGCAGGTGTACTACCCCCATCTCACCGACACCGTGGAACGCCTGCAGGTCCGTCGGGTACTGCGCAGGATCAACGATTTCCTCCGGCTGATGCACGAAGGCTTGATCTTGCCGACCACCGGCGACGGCCACCTCGACGTCAGCCGGGAGGCACTGGCGGATGAGGACGTCCCACCGCCGCCGGCCGAACCGCTCCGGACCTCCTTTCCGGTACGCCCGGAGCACCTCGACGGGCAGGACCGGCCGCTGGCGGTGGACGAGACGAATGCCATGGAGCAGTTCGAGCGCTTCAACGGGCTGGCACGCGCGGTCCTGCCCGACCTCGCGGTCGAGTGGGAGCGGAACCAGCCCGGCGACGGCGGGCTCCTTGGCACGGTCGTCTTCGCCGGCGGGCGGCAGCAGCCGTTCAGTCTGCAACTGGAACGGGAAGGCTCGCACCTCGTCGTCCGGTGTGTCAGCCCAATCGGGCGGATCAGCACCGCGGACCAGTGGGATGATCTGGCGAGGTGGTCGGCCGGCATACCGGCGCGGCTCGGCACCGTCGAGGCCCGCGGCGGCAGCTACGACGTCACCGTGGAGGAGGATGTCCTGCTCACCGAACCGGCGTACGACCCGCCTCGGGTCGGGGCGCTGATCCGGCGGGTCACGACGCTCGCTGATGGGCTCGAACGGGAGCATCTTCCCGAACGCGATCGACTGCTCAAGGAGTTCAGGGCGGAGTTGGAGCGGGATGTTCGGCATGCGCGATGACTGGCGTCGGCTCTGCGAGACCGATGACATGCGGCCAAAGGGAAAGCAGGTGAGAGTTTCCTTCGCCAATGGCCGCTCACATTTCGTACACGTACACGACGGCGCGGAGGGGTATCTCCTCACCGCTGTGGTCGCCGGAGCTGACATCGTCGGGCAGTGGGACCGCCTGTATCGGGAGGCCTGGGAGAGGAACCGCCACAGCCGGCTGGTGGGCTTCCGGGTCGACGCGGACGGTCGGATGATCGCCCACGGGTGGACGCCGAAGGACGGACTCACTTCGGACGTCTTCCAAGCGCTAGTTCGCGCCGTTGCCCGCGAGGCGGACCGTTACGAGTTCCAGTTAACAGGTGCGGATCGGCGGTAACGGCCGCCTCCGGATTGATGCGAGCACCTGCGGCTACAGTCGCTGCCCGCCGTCAGCAGGATGCCCTCGTTGAGCCGGCCGCTGATGTCCCGCAGACGCGGGAGCCGGTCCCCGCGATCAGCGTGGTGGCGTCCGAAAAGATCCGCAGGGCCCCCGTTACATCGAAGGCGATGCCCATTTCCTTCGCGGGGAAGCTCGCCCACGGATGACTGTATGAGAGCGGTCGCAGAGGTCCGTGCTTCGTTGGTAGCTGGCCGCACGCAAGCCTCTCCCGATCCATTGCAGCTACAGGCGGCATTGCGGATCAGGGGATCCGCGGATGAACGACGGGTCAGCACATGAATGGCCGGATGGAGCACTGATGATCACGAAGGGATGACCCCTGACCTGCGATCCGGCCCATAGACTTGCGCCACATTAGCCAGGTTCGGCCCTGGCTTCTTCCTACCGACAAACTGCGGACGCCAAGGAGTGCCTGCTCGGTGATGCCCCTCTCGTCGCCTGGTGATGTGACCTTCGGCTACTTCCCCGACTACGAGCGGACCGATGTCGCCCTTGACCGGGGTCGGTTCGCGCGCGCGCTCGTCCTGGACGCGCCCGTGCGGTCGCTCGCCGATCAAGTGGGCGAGTGCCGGGTGCTGTGGCACCCGGAGGTGGAACTCCCCGAGGGCGTCTACTGGTTCCAAGGGGTGGACGACGGCCCGATCATCCTGCAGGTCGCAGCAGCCGGTGCATTGCCGGGCGGCGCCATGGTGGAATCGCCTTACGGTCTCGACGCCGAGCATCCGCTGCTCGCCGCGTGGGGCTGGGTGGAGGAGCTGTGGCACAGGGCCGCGAGGGTCCCTGCCCCGCTCTTCGCGGTGAACGAGGCCGCCATCACTCACCCCGGTGGGGTGGACGTGGTGGTGCGTGACCGCAAGTTCCTCCGCGAGCATTGGTCCTACACGGTGATGGTTGAGGGCCGCCAGCAGGACGTCGTGGAGTCGCGGCTGCGGCCACGTCCGCAGATTGACGCCCCGCCCACGTGGGTGACCCGCGAGCCGACCCCGGCGAGCAGGTTCGGTGCCACGCTCACCCGCGCCAAGCTCCTGGGCAAGTTCGCCAACACGCTCTTTTCGTTCCGCGCCACGCGGACGACGTTCCGGCCATACCAGTTCAAGCCGGTGCTCAAGCTGCTGCAGACCGGCAAGGCGAGGCTGCTCATCGCTGACGAGGTGGGCCTGGGTAAGACCATCGAGGCAGGCCTTATCTGGACCGAGATGGAGGCCCGCGGAGAGGCCGACCGGGTTCTGGTCGTGTGCCCGTCGAGCCTGGTGGGCAAGTGGAAGCAGGAGATGGAAGACCGCTTCGAGTTCGAGCTCACGGAGCTCGATAGTGCGGGCTTGAGGTCGTTTCTCCAGCGCCACCAGCAGAACCGGTTGCCTGGCCGCCATGCCTACATCTGCAGTCTGGAACGTCTGCGTACGTGGGGTGGGCTGGAGGATCTGCGGGCCGTGCCGCCCGAATTCGATCTGGTGATCGTTGACGAGGCGCACTCCATGCGTAACCAGGACACCAAGAGCTACGCGCTCGGCACGGAGCTGGCGGACTGGTCCGCGAACCTGGTCTTCCTCACGGCGACGCCGATCAACCTGCGCGAGCAGGACCTGCTCAACCTGCTCGAACTCCTCGTCCCCGAGGACTACGGGAGCAGCCTGGACCTGCAGCTACGGCTGGAGCCCAACCGTGTCATCAACGCCGTCACCGCGCGCCTTGTCGAGAAGGGGGTCCGCAGTCGGGAGCTGCTCGCTCAGCTCGATGAGCTCAGGACCTCATCGCTCGGTGGCGCGCTCATGCGGCGGCCCGACTTCGGGCTCCTGCGTGGCGTGCTGGCCAAGGACGAGCTGACGCCGCGCGACATTGTCGACGCCAAGCGCTACCTGGCCGGGCTGAACACACTCTCCACCGTCATCACGCGCACCAAGAAGGTCGAGGTCGACGACCGAAAGGCCAAGCGCACCGAGGACCGGCAGGAAATTGAGTGGCTCAACGCGGAGTCGGCCTTCTACAAGGAGTACGTCCAGTGGTGCGTAAACCGGGCCGCAGCGATGGACAGCAACCTCTACTTTGCGATGCAGATGCCGCTACGCCTGGCCAGCGCATGCCTGCCCATGGCGCGTCAGGCGGTGCTCAACCCGGATGCCTTCGGCGACATCACCGACGCCGACTCGGACACCACCGCCTACCGGCTCGAGCCGCACGGCGCCCTCGTCGCGGCCGCCAAGCGCCTCCCCGAGCACGTTGACACCAAGTTCGACAGGCTGCGGGCGGTGCTGCGAGGGCTGCACCAGCAGGAGCGTCGAGCGCTGCTCTTCACACACTCCCGCCCAACCCTGGCCTACCTCGCCGACCGGCTCGGCACCGAGTTCAAAGTCGCGGTCATGCACGGCGGCGTCAGCCGCGAAGCGCGGCGCCAGATCATGACCGATTTCCGTGCCGGTGGCTATGACTTCGTGCTTGCCAACCGGGTGGCCAGCGAAGGTCTGGACTTCGAGTTCTGCTCGGCGGTGATCAACTATGACCTGCCGTGGAACCCGATGGAGATCGAGCAGCGCATCGGCCGCATCGACCGGATCGGACAGAAGGAGGAGACGATCCTCGTCGTCAATTTCGTCAACGAGGAGACCATCGACGAGCGCATCCTTGCCCGCCTGCTGGATCGCATCGAGATCTTTGAGTCGTCCATCGGTGCACTGGAGCCCATCATCTCGGCGCAGGCGCCGAGGGCGCTGCAGGCCGGCTTCGACTTCACCCTGACGCCAGCTCAGCGGGAACAGAAGCTGCACGAGGCGCTGACTGCCATCGAGGAGCAGCGCGCCGGCCTGCAGGACGTCACGGACGCGTCGAACGCGCTGCTGGTAAGCAATGACGTCGACGTCGCCGGGCTCGAGGACGACCTGGTGAGGACGGGCCGCTACATCGGGCAGCGCGAGCTTGCGCTGCTGCTCGACGACTGGGCGCGCACCGATGCCGCGACCGGCGTGAAGGTCGCGCCCAACGGCCTCACCCTGGAACTACGTGGGAACGCCGCCATGGCCGCCCGCGTCGACGATCTCGCCAAGTCCTCGCAGCGCTCACGCACCGAGACGCGGGCGATCTCTGCACAACTGCGCAACGAACTGCCGCTCACGCTCGTCCTCGACCAGGAACACGCCCGCACCAACGGCGGCACCCTGCTCACCGCCACGAGCCCGCTCACTATGGCGGCGGCGGCGATTCCCGGTCATCGGCAGGCGCGCTTCGCGTCGCTAAGAATCACGGGCGACCCGGACAAGGTCGCCCCCGGCGCCTACGTCGTCGTGCTCGCGACGGCCGCGACCGCTTCCCCACGTGGTGACGAGATTTGGGGCGCCGCGGTCACCGATGCCGGGCGCAATGCCGGCGACGGACCGGTAGACGCCCTGCTGGCCGCGCTGGCGGAGGGAAAGCTCGTCGACGCGCCGTTGCCCACCATCGACCGGCTCCCCAGGCTCGCCGAGCGCGCGACGGACCGCCTGCACCTGCGCCACCTTGACGAGCAGGCCCGGCGGGACGGTGAGTTCGCGGCGCTGCAGGAGGCGCGGATCATCACGGTCACCGCCCAGCACCAGCGGAAGCTGGCGACGATCCGCAAGCGAATCGAGACTGCCCTGTCCCGCGGCCGCGGGCACAGCGCCGTCGCGGGATTTCGAGGCCAGGAGCGCCGCGCGAAGGAAAAATTCGCCGCATTGCTGGAAGACATTCGCACCGCGAGCCAACCGGAGATCCGGCTGGAGCCGCTCGCCGCATGTGTTGTCCAGATCGTCAACGGGACGGAGAAGGGATGACCCTGGGTAGGAAACAGCTCGATCTCGAAGACGAGCGGACCGCGCAGAAGCGCTACCGCCGCAAGGTTCAGGAGCGGGCCAGCCAACCCATCACGCATCAGGGATCGCGCAACAACTTCTGGACAGGCACCGGCTTGCCGAACAGCCCTGTCATGCCGTTCGGCTCTCTCGTCGGTCGCGTGGCCCTCGGCGAGGCGGACGAGGAAATTCTCGACGGGCACGGCGACTTCTATATCGGCGAGACCTACGCCAACCTCGACGGCGTCTACGTCTTCAGCTGGGCCGCCCCCGTCGCCTGCACGTTCTTCCGCGGGTCCCGTCACCACGAGTTGTGCAACGAGGTCGCCGTCATCCGCGCCTTCGAGCACCGGGGCGACGACATCGTCGACTTCCACGACGAGCCGGTGTGCGACGACGTCCCGGCGCACCCCTTCCGCAAGCGCGCACTGACCGTCCCCACCGCGCCGAGCCGAACGCTCCGCCCACCCGCAGCGCCCCGGCCCCCGACGCCACCGGCACCCACACACTCCCCACCGGCGCAGCCGACGACACCGCAGAAGCCAGCAGCGTCCGCCCCGACCGCCGGCTCCACACCGCCAGTACCTCACCAACGCAACTCGCCCGCGGCCGTGTTTTCGGCTGATACCGCCGCAGCCCCTTCGGCGCAACCCGTACGCCCAGCCTTCCCGGCCGGGCGGCCCAAGGATCCGCCCTCGCGCCCGGGTGCCCAGTCCGGACCCCCCACGCGGCCACCCGTGCGTGCGGAGAATCTGCTGCGCGCACGGCTCGCTGCGCCGCGCACCAAGAGCCTCGCCCCCGTGCTCGCCACGCTCCAGCCCGACCAGTACGACCTTGTCACCGTGCCGGCGATGGACAGCATGATCATCGAAGGCCAGCCCGGCACTGGCAAGACCATCGTCGCCTCCCACCGGGCGGCCTACCTTGTCAGCGACGACACTCCAGAAGAGAACACCCTCGATGGCGACGTCCTGATCGTGGGACCGACCAGTGGCTACTCTCGGCACGTACAGGCGGTGATCGACCGGCTCACCGGCGGATCGGAGCGCGTCCGGGTCCTCTCGCTGCCAGAGCTGATGCTGCACATACTCGGCATGGGAAGTGAGCCCCGGGGCACGATCTCCCGGTCCTGGCAGGATGTCGATCAAGAACTGGCCATGTTCGTGCGAGCCACGGTCACGCGGCTGAAGGCCACCGGCACGAAACCGACATGTGACGATGTCTACGATCACGTGCGCCGAAACGGCAGCAGTGAATCCCCAGTGACGCGAGACCCGGAGTGGGACGCCTATCTGCGCAGGCTCCCACCGACCCGGGACGCCCTCACCATGCGAGCGCACACCCCTTTGCTCGCGACCATCCAGTGGGAGGTCGCCAAACCACGCGACCTCGTAGGCATCGAACACATCATCGTCGACGAGGCCCAAGACGTGACGCCGCTGGAGTGGCTCCTGCTGGCGTCGATGAACGAGGCGCACGCGTGGACACTCATCGGCGACCTCAACCAGCGGCGCTCCGACCACACCCTGGCGTCGTGGGCACAAGTCCTGGGTCTGCTCGCCATCCCCTACGGCGATCCTCCGGTGCGCCGGCTCGAACGGGGCTACCGGTCCACCCGACCGATCCTCGAATACGCCAACCGGCTTCTCCCCGCTGCGGAACGCGCGGTCCTGGCCTTTCAGGAGGAGGGGCCCGAGCCGACCGTCGAGAAGTGCCAGCAGTCGGGCCTGCCTGCCACGGTGATCCGCCACCTGAGCCGCCTGCAGTCTTCGTATCCTCAGGGCACCCTCGCCATCATCACCGCCGACCCGAAGGCAGTGGAGACCATGCTGCGGCTGGCGGGTTGGGCGAAGTCCCGAAGCGACCGCTTCACCTGGGAGCACTCGGGCCGCGAGGTTGTCGTTGCCCACCCGGACACCGCCCGCGGGTTGGAGTTCGACGCTGTCGTCGTGGTCGAGCCCGCTGACTTCCCACAGAACCTCGGCCGGCAGGGGCCGCTCTACACGGCACTCACCCGGCCGAACCGCGAGCTGGCCGTCCTGCACACCAAGCCGCTGCCCGAGCGGCTACGGAAGAGGTAGCAACCCTCGCGCCGTTAGTTGCTGTCGTCCGGCGCGCCCGTGCTGCGCGCTCACCGTATCCGCCCTGGTGCACAACACCGGGTGCCGCACGGGGACGCGGACCTGCCGCAGCCGCGCTCCGCGACAGACGACGAGCTGTCGCCGACGCGCCCGATGCTGGCCGCCGAGCTGTCACCATCGCGCTTCGCCGCAGACGATGAGCCCCTCCTCGGCGCGTCGCCAGCACTCGTCACCGGGCTCGTCGCTGCGTCCGCGCCGCCGGAGGTGACGGCCACGACAGCGACAGAGACGGGCACCGTCGCGGTCAGTCCGTTCGTTCCATTCCTGCCGACCATGCTCGGCGACCAGGCCGACCTCGACCTGCTCGGCCCGACCAGCGGGTGCGCAATCTGATGCGGACCGCGCTCCGCGAAATCATTGAGGCGGAGGGGCCCGTCAGCAGCACCGGCTCGCCCGCCTGGCCCTCGCCCGGTTCGCTTCCTCCGGACCAGGGAGGACCGCCGCACCGCCGTGCTCGCGCTGGTCGACTCCCGCCGGTTGTGCGCGCACCCGACCGTGAGCCGATACGCCTGGCCCGATAGGGCTGACCCGCAGACGTACCGCGCGTATCGGGTCATCCAGGCGAGCAACGACCGGGCGTTCGAGGAGGTGCCGCCCGAGGAGGTGGCCAACGCCTTCGTACACGTGCTGCAGGACGTACCGAGCATGGACGAGGAGCGGCTGCTGCGCGCCGGCCTGGAGCGGCTCGGCTACCGTCGGCGCACCGACAAGCTTGACAAGCTGCTCCGGTACGGACTGCACGTCGCCGTGACCAGCGGTCGTCTTCTCTATGCCCAGGAGGGACGCCTCACCCTCGGCTGACGAGCGTCACCAGGCTCAATTTCCCCTCTTGCTTGCACCTGTCCCGATCGATCTGGGCTCCGGCGTTACGTCACAAGGCGGTAGTCGGGTATTCCGCGGTTGCGGGCCTCGGCCGGTTCGTCCGTCGAGCGGGCGGTGACTCCGCCGGGGATGAGGGCTCGCGACACGTAGATCCCCTCGAGGCAGGTGTCGCACCAGAACGAGGCGTAGCCGTGTCCGGCGGCGGGTCGTGCCGTGAAGACGATCCGGAGCGTCCGGTGGCCGCAGTTCGGGCAGGCAAGATCGGACGCCGCCGGCAGCGCACGGTACACGACGTCGTAGGCCGTCAGCCATTCATCGAACGTTGCCATCAGCGCGCTCCCTCCGGCCTGACCGAGTGGTTGGTCCACCACTGTTCCTCATGCGCATAGGCCCGATCTTCGAAGGCGTCGATATCGCGACGGGTCGCCGGGTAGGGACGTCCCTCGCGTAGTTCGGCGACATGGAATCGCTCATGCTCGAGCGTACGGGCCAGATCCTCTTCGCTGCGGAAGGCCTCTCGGCAGAGCATGACCGACTCGTCGGGTTTGGTCAGGCCGCAAACCCCCGAGACGCGGTTGTTGATGGTGACCTGGATGTCCGAGATGTCGATTCCGTACTTGGCTGCGATGCTCTCCACTGACCCCAGGTTCATCGGCACTCGAGGACCAGTCCCTCTGCCACGAACCCTACTGAGGCTGTCCGGGTCCACCTCTGTTCGCCGTAGCCGCCCGAGTGCCTGCTTGAGCTTCTCGATGAGGTCACCGAGTCGGCGGACTTCTGGGATGAGGCGGCGCAGGCTGGCCAGCAGACCGCGCAGGAGCTTCGCGATCCGCGCACCCCAGCTGGCCACCAGCGTGGTGACCTGCTCCACCACCAGCGGCGCGGCGAACCCGCCGGTGATGACCAGTTCGCCTGCGTACACGATGAGGCGGGAGACGCAGGTGGCGATGGCGTCGCGGACCAGCAGCCTGACGGCGGCCACCAGACCGGCCGCCCCCTCGGTGATCGCGGCCAGGGTGTCCGCGCCCTGGGCGAGGCCGATGATGGCCTGCTGCTGCTCGGCGGCCCAGGTCCGGTAGGCGGGGCCGGCGCTGCCGCCCCATCCAGCGACATCGTTGGCGACAGCGCGGGCAAGCTCGGCGGCGTCATCGCGAAGTGACCCGGCGACGTTGCGCCAGGTCTGGGCGTGGGCGGTGATCTGTGCCGGGTCGCCGGCGAGCCAGTCGAGGGCTTCGCTGAGGGGTTTGACGTGCTCGATGAGCCAGGCAATGCCGTACTGCAGGAGTGCGCCGACCGGGTCGGAGACGAAGGCGAGCGCGTCGAGACCGGCACTGACCACGCCGAGACTGCCGTCGATCCAACTGCCGGTGCGGATGCCCTGGGCGATGAGTTCGATGTCCTCGCAGATCCAGACTCCCGCCCACGGCGTAGGGGCGGTGTCGGCCGCGGTGGCCACGAGGGGATTGGCCGTCACCCCCGGCCCCCGGCTTGGCGGAGCTGCCGCTCAACGTGGTCGTCGGTGCGCCGGTAGTTGTCTGCGCTGGTGCGCAACCGGCCGGCGGTGTCACGTACCGACCAGGCGGCGATGCCGATGCCGGCGACGAGGGTCCGCTGGAGGCCGTCGAGCAGCACCGGCACGATGACGCACAACTGCCCGTACGCGCCGTCGCTGAGCTGGATGTGCTGGCCAGCTTGCTTGGCGGTGTCGAGACTGTCGGCGCTGCGGTCGAGGCGCGCCGCGTGCCGGGTCAGGTCGTCGGGGTCGACCAGGATGCCGTCACGCATGGGCCTCGCCCGGGTCCGGCCGCAGGCGACTGCGGTACGACTCGACGATGGCCTGGCCGGTGGGGTCGTCTTGGTCGAGGGTGCCCGCGGTCGCCTCGGTGACCTGCCGGAGCAGGTCGGCCCGGGCGGCGCTAGTGATCTCCAGGATCAGTTGGGCGGTGTGCGCGGCGGGGTGCTGCCGGATTCGTTCGTCGAGCCGCAGGCCAGACAGCGCGCCGGTGGCATCGACGGTGACGGTGACGGCTCGGTCGGCGCTGGTGGCGGTGCCGGTCAGCGCCTGGACCCGCGCCGACAGGCTCTGTGCCCGCTCCGCCCGCTCGGCCAGGTTGGACTCCCACTGGTGGAGCCGGCGATCCGCTGCGTCGAGCGCAGCCTCATCTGTCCACATATGAGCCTCCGTGAACTCCTGCCGGCGCGAACCGTCGTCACGTTACCAACCGGTGGCGCTCCGTGCGCGCCCCCCGATGCCGGCTGGGAAGGTCCCGCATCCGGCGGCGAATCAAGAGCCCGTCACGCCGTGATCGTCATCGGCCAGTCGGTGGGATGGGTGCCGGCCGCGGCGACGAACGTCGACCAAGCCGAGGGCGGAAAGGTGAGTGTGGCACCGGCCGGGTCCTTCGAGTCGCGGACGGCGACGATGCCGGGGAGGTTGTCGGCGACCTCGACGCAGTTGCCGCCGTTGCCGCCGCTGCGGGTGCTCTTGCGCCACACGGCGCCGGTCAGGTCAGTCATGCCGCAGCTCCCCGATGATCGTCTTGATCATGTCGGTCGATTGTGCCTCATCGAGCGCGAGCGCATCCAGACTCTTCCAGGCCGCCCGGTACGCAGCCAGCTCGTCGGGCTTGTCGAGGTACAGCGCCCCGGTCAGAGATTCGCTGTAGGCAACCGATGGCTCAGGCGCGGCTCGGCCGCCCTTGGTCGCTGGGAAGTCGAGGATGACGAAGGAGCCGGCGACCGCTCCGGAGTGTGGACCGGCGGCAAAGGGCAGCACCCGCACGGTGACGTTGGGCAGCTCGGCCGACTCCAGTAGTCGACTGAGCTGCCCGATCATCACGCCTCGGCCGCCGACGCTGCGGCGGAGCACCGCCTCCGACAGAATCGCGTCGAGCTGCGGTGGCTGGGGGAGCCGTCGAGTGAGCAGCCCTTGACGTTGCAGCCGCACCTCGACCGCCCGCTCGCGCTCGTCCTCGCTTACCGAGGGACGGTCGAGTCGGGCGAGCCCGAGTGAGTACTGGCGGGTCTGGAGCAGTCCGGGGATCAGGGTCTCCTCGTACTGGCGTAGATGCGCGGCGGCGGATTCCAACCCCACGTACAGCTCGAACCAGCTCGGCACTGCGTCCCCGTACGCGTGCCACCACCCCTTGGACTTGGTCTCCGCCGCCAGCCCCCGCATCGCCTCGGTCATCTCCGGCGACACGTGGTACAGCTCGCACATCGCCTTGACGTCGAGCACCCGCACCGGCCCCAGGCCGCTCTCGATGCGCCAGATCTTCTGCCGGCTGTATTCCAGGGCTTCCGCGGCGGCGTCCAGGGTCACCCCGGCTTCGGTGCGGAACTGGCGCAGCAACCGCCCGAGCTGCCGCCGGGGCACGGTCGATCCGACGTCCTCTGTCACCCGAGCACTCCCTGATTCCATTCCGCAACACTGCGTAGCGCGACCACGTAACTCATATCGGTTGCAGTAAAAGAAGTCAATGCTCGAACCAAGAATTCTGCTATGGAACGTTGCGTCTCCACTGCGCACTGTCACACGATGACTACCAAGTCCTGGTGCCGTACCGCTGATCGGAAGCTGCGGTGGCAGGGCGGGGTGGGTCCGCGCGTGCGGGGAGGGCGAGTGGCCCCACCCCTTCCATCCGACAGGAGAGGCAGGCAGCAGATGAGCGTCCGCAATCAACGGCCGACCTACGGCGAGGTGCCGTACACCCCGCTGCTGCCGTGGCAGGTGCGTGAGCGCCGCTTCAAGCCGGCCGGGTTCGGACGCCGCGGCCTCGAGCCCGACCACGTGTACGCCTTCCTCGACCGGGTGGCCGTCGACATGGCCGCCGTCTACGCGGCCCTGGCCGCGAGCCGACGGGAAGCCGCCTGTGCCAGGGACGCGCTGCGTCGCCAGCAGAGCGACCACGCCGATCGGGGATCCGAGGCATGACTCAGCGGTACGTCATCCATCTGCCGGTCGTCGCCACCGACCTGCCCGCCGCACAGCGCCTGGCCCGGGTGATCGGCCGGTGGCTGCTGGTGCTGCCGCAGACCGACCCCGGGGAGACCACCGTCTCCGCCGAGGACCACCAGAACGTACGTCATCGGGTCTTCTGCGACCTGCTGATGCCCGGCGGCCGACGCTGCCTGCTCCGCGCCGACCACGACGGTCCCTGCGCCCGTCGCCTCCGCCGCTGACAACACGAGCGTGTCGGCGCTGATGTTCCGCCTGATGTTCGTGGCCCTGTTGCTGCAGACCCCGCCGCGCCTTTTGCCTCTCCGACCCAGAGGCGGCTTGCCACTTCACGGTGGTGCGCTCCTGGCCTGCCACGGCGCTGCGCGGTTTCGGGGTGGAAGCCGAAGTGGTCGAGGTGCCAACGGAGGTGAGTTCGGCAATCTCGCTGCCCAGCAGCGTCAGCATGTTGAGCGCTGGGGATCCGGCTTCCTGCGCCGCCTACCCGGCGAACACCATCCTCGCGGGGAACTCACCGCTGGACCGCCAAAGACTCACGATCTTTGCAGTAATGGCGCTGGCGGCCGAGTTGAAATCGCCATCCTCGACACGTGCCTCAAGAGTGCTGGGATCGATCACGAGGATCCGATCGAACCCGTCCTCGAACCCGAATTCGTACCGGACCTCGTTCGTGCCGGCTTCGATCAGCCGGGCAGCCACCACCATCCCCATGGCACCAACCTCCGAAATCTCCGCGTAGGTCGGACCGGGGACCGATTCCTCCCAGTTGGATCCGCGGTCGGCCCGAGGCGTGCCCCCCAGGCCACTCACGATGACGAAGGGCGCGTCCCGAGATAGTTCTGACGGTTGCCGTCCATGCGCCCTCCGGACCACTCCTGGGGTACGTCAGCAGTCGTAGCGGTGCTCGCGGAGCAGCCGCCGTACCGTCTCCGGATCGGGACTCTTCCCGCCCCAGCCCTCGACATCCTTGTCGTTGACCTCCTCGATGTTCCAGTGGTCTCCGCGCAGGCTCCCCGACGAATGCGCGGGGTGCCGGAGGGTGACCTCGCAGGTGGCGGGGTCGGCGTCGGTGTTCGCCGACCAGGTGAAGTTGTAGGCGACGGTGCGGGTGCGCTTGCGGTTCTTACGCATGTCCGTCCTCGTCTCGGGGGACACCGTCACCGAGTCGAATCCCGCCTTGGTCAGCTTCCTGACGTACTCCTTCTCCGCGTCCCCGTCGCTGCCGCAGCCCGTGAGCGCCACGAGGGCGATGGCGATCACGACGGGACTGAACTTCCTGCTTCTCACCTGGTCTCCTGCTGGGTCCATCTGTTCTCGGGGTGGGCTGCCGTCCGTGATCGATCACCCGGACGGCAGCGCCATCACGGTAGGAGGTGTCAGCAACGGTCCCGCGCGCCTCGGTGATTCGCCCGATGGGGGTGAGGCAGGGTCACCCCCCGCGCCAGGAGGCTGTCGAGGTACCAGTTCGCTCGGCACCCGGTCAGCGAGGTGCGCGATCGCGCGCACTGAGGTCAGGGGGTCGTAAGTGACGGTGCGACGGCGATCGGGCCGGAGAGGAGAATCAGGTGGAATACCAGGACTTCATCAACGCAGTGGCCACACGGGCAAAGATGTCGACCGATGAGGCGGCGACGCTCACCCGCGCCACGTTGCAGACGTTGGCAGATCGGATCAGCGCCGGCCAGGCGGAGAACCTTGCCTACCAGCTTCCCGAGGGGCTCGACGATCACCTGCGCCAGCCGCCGCCGCACCGAAGGAAGGAACCGGCCAATTCCTTCGGGCTGGACGAGTTCGTGCGGCGGGTGGCGGACCGCCCGGCCATCGATCGTGAGCGCGCCGGTGCCGGGGTCAGCGCGGTGCTCACCACGCTGCGTGAGGCTGTTTCTCGGGACCAGTTCGAGGACGCGCTGGCCCAGCTTCCGAAGGAGTTCCAGCAGGTGATCGAACCGGTGGGTGCCCGTGGCGGGCAGCGCCCCGGCTCGTAGCCCGCGCAGTTGCGCGAGAGGGAACGAGTCACGAACGCCGCGACGCGCCGCGACTGGTCCGGAAGGGGAACTGGTGAACTACGCCGAATTTCTCGAAACGGTGGGGAAGCGGGCCGGAATGCCGGCGCCGGAGGCGGCGAACGCCGTCGGAGCCACGCTGACGACCTTGGCGGAACGGGTCAGTGGCGGCGAGGCGCGGCACCTGGCCGCGCGGCTCCCTGAGGAGTTGCGCGGGTACCTGCACAAGAACGTGGACTTCGCCGAACAGCTGGACCTCGTGGAGTTCCTCAACGAGGTGGGGGTCCGCGCCGGAACGGATGACGACCGGAGCGCCGAGGTTGCCCGGGCCGTGTTGACGACCCTGCGCGAGGCAATGAACGCCGAGGACCTCAAGGGCCTGGAGTCCGAGCTACCGAAGGACATCCGGCGGCTGCTCCATCCGGTGGACCGCCGCATCGCGGGCTGAACCCGACCACGTCCAGGCCTGATCCACGGGTGCGCGGGTGGCGGCAAAACAGCCCGGACCGGCGCTCACCCAGGCGGCTCGGCCGCCGCGGACCACGCCGACCAGCCGGTGACCGCTACCGCGATCACCGGTCCGGCCGGTGGCCGCTGGACGTACTGGGGGTACTTGTCGGCCAGCGCCGCGCGGGCCGTGGCCTCCTCCGTGCGGTCCTCGACCAGCCGGCCGTGCCCGTCCAGCCGGACCCACCACAGCCGCGACCAGTCCTCGTCGTACTCGTCGACCAGCAGGCAGGCCTGCCCAGTCGCCCGGAGGTTCTCCAGCCGGCGCAGCCGCCGGTGGCGCTTGGGCTTCTCGTCCACCGCGTGGTAGACGACATCGTCGAGCAGAACGAAGCACACGGGCACCAGGTGGGGACGCCCATCCGCGCCGACCGTGGCCAGCCGGGCCACCCTGGCCGCCCGGACCCGATGCCGGATGTCGTCGGCGGGCACGGCCCGACGGTAACAGCCGGCACCGGTCGTGGTGACCGGTTGCGGCCCGTGGGGGTGTGCCGGCTCCGCAAGCGGGTACGCCCTGCCGATCGGATCCGGGGGAGGCGTGATGGCCGGCGAGGCGCCCGACTACTTCCAGCCCGAGGGCGGGGTGGTGCTCACCCACCTGCTCATCGTGCGGGACGTGGACCGTTCCCGCGAGTTCTACCAGCGGGTGCTCGGGGCGACGGTGGTGCGGGAACGCCAACCGGCGATCCTGCGCTTCCACAACAGCTACATCGTGATCAACAGCGAGGGCGGTCCGACCGACGACAAGCCGGATGTGCAGGCCCAGGCGCCGCGGGATTCGCGCACGCTCAGCGGCGCGATGAACATCCGGGTCACCGACGTCCGGGCCGTTCATGAGCAGTGGCGGTCCCGGGGCGGGGAGTTCCTGACCGAGCCGAAGGACCACGGTGGCGAGATCCGGTGCTACCTGCGCGACCCGGACGGCTATCTGATCGAGCTTGGTCAGGGCACTGGGATCCTCGCCGAGATGGGTCGTGCCACGACCGCCTGAGCGTGAAGTGCGCCCGCCGCCCGTTGCCCCTGGTCAGGGCCGGGCCGGCCATCGTGATCGGGCCTCTGGTGGGTCAGGCGGCGGGTACGGTGACGTCGTGGAGGATCTCGGCGCGAAGGTCTCGTATCTCGCGCTTCCCGTCGGCATCCGGGTCTACGACGTCGACTCGGTGCCCGTCGGCGTGGTCGAGCACGTGCTGACCGACGAACCGAAGGACATCTTCCACGGCATCATCGTGGCGCCGTCGGGGCCGGACCAGTCCCACCGCTTCGCCCACCGGGAGCAGATCGCCGACCTGTACGAGCGGGGCGTCGTGCTGTCGGTACCGGGTGCCGAGATGCGCGAGCCGGGCGAGGACCCACCGGCCGCAGTGGTCGAGGAAGCGGCCCACCGCCCGGTGCAGGCGGACCTGCGCCGCGTCTGGCAGCGGCTGAGCCGACCCCGCTGAAAGCCGCCGGGAACCGAGCCCGGGACAGCCACGTCGTAGGGGCATGACGGGTAGCAGCGCCCCCCATCCCACAGCCGCCAACCGCGTCCACCGAGCCATGGGACTGGCCCTGGTCGCCGGCCTGGCGCTGGTCACCGGCTGTACGGCCGAGCCGGTCCCCGCGCCGCCACGTGACCGGGGAGTGCCCGCCGGCGGGTTCCGGCTCGTCGCGTTCGACTCCTGCGCGGAGGCGCTGAAGCAGCTGAAGACGGCTGCCAAGGCGTACGTCGGGCCCTGGGGGTTCGGGTCGGACGGGGACATCCGTACCTTCGGCCGCGCCGAGAAGGCTGCCCCCGCCGCGGGGTCGGCGGACGCGGCGTCCACGGGCCACTCGGTCACCAACACGCACGAGGCCGGGGCCGACGAACCGGACCTGGTCAAGACCGACGGCAAACGGATCGTCACCGTGAGCGGCGGCAAGCTGTACGTGGCCGACCCGGCCACCCGGCGGCTGACCGGGGAGCTGGACCTGGCGCCGAGGGCCGATGAGGTCGGCGGGTCGGAGGACGCCCTGCTGCTGCAGGGTGACCGGGCGCTGGTGCTGCGCCGCGACGGGTGGGCGGGGATGACGAAACCGGCCGTCCCGGGGGGTGGGACCGCAATGCCGGAGGGCATCGTCGGCCCTCAGCTGATCATGGTCGACCTGTCCGGCGCGCCGAAGATCATCGGCGAGTACCGGATCGACGGCAATCTGGTGGACGCCCGGCAGGTGGGCACCACGGTCCGGGTCGTGGTCCGCTCCACACCCCGGCTGAACTTCCCGTACCGGGAACGGGCCACCGACGAGCAGCGCGCCGCCGACAACCGCGCGATCATCGACAACGCCACCGCCGACGACTGGCTGCCCCGGTACGAGGTCACCTCCGGCGGGCGGACCAGCGCGGGACGAATCGGCTGCGAACGGGTGAGCCGGCCGGCCACCTACTCCGGCACGTCGCTGGTGACCGTGCTCAGCTTCGACCTCGGTGCGGCCACGCTCGGCGCCGGCGACCCGGTCACCGTGATCGCCGACGGCGACACCGTCTACAGCAACGGACCCCGGCTGTACGTCGCCAACGACCAGCGCTGGCGGGTGCTGCCGATGCTGACCAGGCGGAACGCCGCACCCGATCCCAAGGACGAGACCACCGAGATCTACCAGTTCGACATCTCGGGCGCCGGTGCCCCGCGGTACGTCGCCGCCGCGTCCGTGCCGGGCTGGCTCGTCAACCAGTACGCCATGTCGGAGTGGGACGGGCACCTGAGAGTGGCCACCACCCGTGGCCGTACCTGGGGCGACAGGCCGAACTCGACGTCCAGCGTGTACGTCCTGCGCGCCGACGGCACGGCGCTGACCCAGGTCGGCACGGTCACCGGCCTGGGCAAGGGGGAACGGATCTACGCGGTACGGTTCGCCGGCGGCACCGGGTACGTCGTCACCTTCCGGCAGACCGACCCGCTCTACACCGTCGATCTGCGTGATCCGAAGGCGCCGAAGGTGAGCGGCGAGCTGAAGATCAACGGGTATTCGGCGTACCTGCACCCGGCCGGCGAAGGACGGCTGCTCGGTGTCGGGCAGGAGGCGTCCGCCCGGGGCCAGGTCCAGGGCACCCAGCTCTCGCTCTTCGACGTCGCCGACCCGGCCACGCCGACCCGGATCGGTCAGTACCACGTCAAGGAGGGGCACTCCGAAGCGGAGTTCGACCCGCACGCGTTCCTCTACTGGCCTGCCGACCGCCTGGTCGTGATCCCCTTGATCGTCCACGACCGGGGCCTGCCGAGCAACGTGGCGCTGGCGCTGCGGGTGGGCGACGACGGGTTCACCGAGGTCGGCACGATCGACCACACGCTGGGCACGGGGCGTCCCGAGGATCTGGCGTCGATCCGCCGGTCCCTGGTGGTCGACGGAGTGCTCTGGACCGTCTCCCACGCCGGCCTCAAGGCGACCAGCCTCTCCACCATGAAGACCCTCGGCTGGCTGCCCACGACGTGACCGGCCGGCGCCAGGTTTGTTCGTCACGATTCGGGTCATTCGGGAGCAGCGGCGACATCAGGTCAGGGAGACGGTGAAGGGACTGGCTGTGAGCCTCTTGCGCAGGAAGTCGGTCGAGCAGTCGATCCGCGACACGGAGCAGCCGGAGCACCGGCTTCGCAAGGACCTCTCCGGCCTGGACCTGACCGTGTTCGGCATCGGGGTCATCATCGGCACCGGTATCTTCGTGCTGACCGGGGTGGCCGCGAACCAGACCGCCGGGCCCGCGGTCGCGCTCTCCTTCGTCGTGGCCGGTATCGCCTGCGCGCTGGCCGCGCTCTGCTACGCGGAGTTCGCGTCCACCGTGCCGGTCGCCGGCAGCGCCTACACCTACTCGTACGCGACGCTCGGTGAGCTGATCGCGTGGATCATCGGCTGGGACCTCATCCTGGAGTTCGTCCTCGCCGCCGCGGTGGTGGCCGTGGGCTGGTCACAGTACTTCGCGTTGTTCCTGGAGACGCTCGGGGTGACGCTGCCGGCCGCCCTCAGCGGAGGCGAGGGCACGGCGTTCAACCTGCCCGCCGCGTTGATCGTGCTGCTCCTCACCGGGGTCCTGGTCGCCGGCATCAAGATCTCGTCGCGGCTGAACGCCGTGGTGGTCACCATCAAGGTGGCGGTGGTCCTCTTCGTGATCGTCGCCGGGCTGTTCTTCGTCAAGGGCGAGAACTACACGCCGTTCGTCCCGCCGGCCGAGCCGGCGGCGGGCGGTTCCGGCGCCGGTGCGACCCTGCTGGAGGCCGTCTTCGGGCAGGCCCCCGCCAACTTCGGGATCAGCGGCATCTTCGCCGCGGGTGCGCTGGTGTTCTTCGCGTTCATCGGCTTCGACATCGTGGCCACCGCGGCCGAGGAGACCCGGGTGCCGCATCGCGACGTGCCGCGCGGGATCCTCGGCTCGCTGGCGATCTGCACCACCCTCTACGTCGCCGTCTCACTGGTGGTGGTGGGCATGCAGAACTACGCCGAGCTGAACACGGAGGCGCCGCTGGCTGCGGCGTTCAAGGCCGTCGGGCAGCCATTCATCGCCAACCTGATCACCCTCGGCGCGCTCGCCGGGCTGACCACGGTGGTCATGATCCTGATGCTGGGGCAGAGCCGGGTCGCGTTCGCCATGAGCCGTGACGGGTTGCTGCCACGCTGGCTGGGGCGGGTGCATCCGCGCTTCGGCACCCCGCACCGCATCACCATCATCGTGGGCGTGGTGGTCGCCGTGCTCGCCGGGTTCATCCCGCTGGCGGAACTCGCGGAACTGGTCAACATCGGCACCCTGTTCGCGTTTGTCCTCGTCGCGGCGGCGGTCATCATCCTGCGCCGGACCCGGCCGGACCTGCCGCGCGGCTTCCGGGTGCCCTGGGGACCGGTGATTCCGGTTCTCGCGATGGTCGCCTGCGTCGTGCTGATGCTGTTCCTCACCGTCGAGACCTGGCTGCGGTTCTTCGCCTGGATGGCGCTGGGGATCGTCGTCTACTTCCTCTACGGCCGCCGTCGCAGTCGCCTCGCCCACGACGGACCGGAACCTCCGCCGATGCCTGGCCAGCCGGACCTCGACACCGGTTTCGGCTCCTCCTCGCCCCCGCCGCGCTGACCTGCCGATCGTCGCGGCCGACGGCGTCCGGCGCGGGCGCCACCGGTGCCTCACGACCGGGACCGGCCCGCCGGCGGCCGGGTTCAGCCTGCTCGGGCAGTGCCGGTGATGTGCGCGAGCACGGCCGAGTAGTCCCGGTCGCCGAGGCCGGCTTCCTGGGCTGCCACGACCCACTGCCGAGCGGCCGCGGCGACCGGCATCTCGACATTCGCCGACTCCGCGGCCGCCACGACCAGATCGGCGTCCTTGTGGGCGAGGGACAGCGCGAACCGGAGCGGGAAGTCGTCCGACTCGATCGCCGGCCGCCGCCGATCCGCCTGGGCGCCGACGGGAGTGCCGGACAGGACGTTGAACGCGATGTCGCGCGGCAGTCCGAGCCCGTCGGCGAGCGCGAGCGCCTCACCGAGGACGGCGAGCACCCCGAAGAGGGTCGAATTGGCGACCAGTTTGGCGGCCGCGCCGGCGCCGAGCGGTCCGACGTGCATCGGCGAGCCGAGAGCGCCGAACAGCGGCATCCACCGTTGGGCGAGCTCCTCCGGCCCGCCGACGAAGATCCGCAGCGAACCCGACTCGGCCTCCGTGACGCTGCCCAGCACCGGCGCGTCGAGCAAACCGACACCATCCGGCAGCATCGCGGCCAAGCGTCGCACCGCGGGCGGCCCGACGGTGGACATCTCCGCGAGCGTCGTCGAGTCGGTGGCACCGGCGGCGATGCCCTGCGGGCCCTCGACCACCTCCTGAAGCGCCGCCGGGCCGGACAGCATGGTGATGACGAGGTTGGCCCAGCGTGCCGCCTCCGCCGGACTGCCGGCAGCGACCGCGCCACGCGCCACGAGCTCGCCGGCCCGCTGCGGCGTGCGGTTCCAGACGACGAGGTCATGGCCGGCATCGAGCAATCGGCCCGCCATCCGGCTGCCCATCCCACCCAGACCGATCACCGCGACCGTGGCCATGGCCCCATCCTGCCAACTTCCCCCACCCGATGCCGCAGGTACGGCCGACGGCTCAGACGTGCGTGATCACGTTCTTGCCGTACGAGGTGAGGGTCTTCTCCTTGTCCTCGTGCATGAGGTAGAGGGCGAAGTTGTGGCGATCCCCGTCCCGGTCTCGTACTACTCGTTCGGGGGCTGGAAGGACTCCCTGTTCGACCACGGCGGCGTGAACCTCGGCTGTTGCGTTTCGCGCGCGATCACCGATCCATAGATGAAGCGCTGTCGCATCCTGAGGAGTCGTCTCGTGTCGATCGCCAGAAAACTCGCCGGCACCGCCCTGGCCACCGCGCTCGTCGTCGCCGCCGCGACACCCGCCTGGGCAGCCGTCACCGATCCGTTGTACGACAAGCAGTGGGGCCTGCGGCAGATCCACGCCGAACAGGCCTGGGCGACCAGCACGGGTGCCGGTGTGGTGATCGCGGTCGTGGACACCGGCGTCGACCTCGGCCACCCGGATCTGGCGTCCAAGCTCGTGCCCGGCGCGACCTTCGTCGACTGTGGCTCGACCTCCTGCGGCAACGGCGACTGGCGGGGCCCGAACGGCAAGGCCGACGCCGGCGACGAGCACGGCACGCACGTCGCGGGCATCGCGGCCGCCGCCAACAACGGGGTCGGCGTCGCGGGCGCTGCTCCCGGCGCGAAGATCATGCCGATCAAGGTGCTGGAGGCGGGCAGCGGCAGCTTCGCCGACATCGCCGCTGGCATTCGCTTCGCGGTCGACCACGGTGCCAAGGTGGTCAACCTCAGCCTCGGTGCGCTGCCGGGAGCCCAGGCACTCACCCTCACCGGCCTGGAGTCGTCGGCGACCGAGGCGATCGCGTACGCGCAGTCGAAGGGCGTCGCGGTCATCGCCGCCGCCGGCAACGAGACGGCACCGCTCTGCGGCACCCCGGCCTGGGAAGCCGGCGCTCTCTGCGTCGCCGCCACCGACCGGAACGAGGCGAAGGCGTGGTACTCCAACCTCGGCGTGAAGGCTGACCTGAGGGCGGTTGCCGCTCCCGGTGGCGCCGGCCTCGTCAACTGCGACGACGACGTGTGGTCCACCGTCCCGCTGGGCACCGGCTCGGCCGGCTGCGGGCAGGGCGACTACGACGCCTACGCCGGCACGTCGATGGCCACCCCCTACGTGTCGGGCGTCGCGGCCCTGCTCTTCGCCCAGCAGCGCAGCCTCGACAACGTGTACTCGGTCCTGATGTCTACGGCCCGCACCCCGGTCGTCGGCCTGCGCGGTGTCTACACGCCGGCTTACGGCCGGGGCATCGTCGACGCCCAGGCCGCCGTGGCGGCACCCCGCACCTGAGCCGACCGGGTCGACCGGCTGCGGCTCACCGCGTGCCAGCACCCCGACCATTGACGCCTGTTCCTTGAGACGCGGCCTCTGTGGCGGGCTGGATCCCCACCCGGGTTCCGCCCGCCACGACCCGGGCCGCTGGGCTGATCCACGCCCGGCCGGCTCGCCGGTGGGCCAGACTGCACGGGTGAGAGGCGCCGCGCTCACCCGCAGGTGGACGCCGTGGCGGTTCGTGACCGCCTTCGGTGTCGTCAGCCTGCTGTCGGACGTGGTGTACGAGGGCGCCCGGTCGGTCATCGGCCCCTATCTGGCCACCTTCGGCGCGTCCGCGACCGTCGTCGGGCTGGTCACCGGCGCCGGTGAGGCGACCGCCCTGGCCGGGCGGCTGGGCACCGGACCCCTCGCGGACCGGACCCGCGCCTACTGGCCGCTCGTCCTGGTCGGCTATGCCGTGACCATGGTCGCCGTGCCCGCTCTCGGGCTGGCCACCGCGCTGTGGCTGGCGGCGGCGCTGTTCGTCGCGGAGCGCGCCGGCAAGGCGATCCGCGGCCCGGCGCGGGACGTCATGCTCTCGCACGCCGCTGCGGCCGTCGGCCGCGGCAAGGGCTTCGCCGTCCACGAGGCGCTCGACCAGGCCGGCGGCGTGGCGGGGCCGCTGCTGGTCGCCGCCGTCCTGGCCGCCACCGCCCAGAACTACCGGCCCGCGTTCCTCGCCCTGGCCGTGCCCGCCGTGGCGGCGATGCTCCTGCTGCTGTGGCTACGCGCCGGCGTGCCCGACCCGCGCCGCTTCGAACCGGGCCCTCGACCCGGCGCGGCACCCGCCGCGCCGGGCGGCCGGCTGCCCCGCGTGTTCTGGACCTATCTGGCGTTCACGGCGGTGACCACGGCCGGCTACGCCACCTTCGGGGTGCTCAGTTTCCACCTCGCCACGCGGCACGTCGTACCGGTGGCGCTGATCCCGGTCGTGTACGCCGCCGCGATGGGCGTCGACGCGCTCGCCGCGCTGACCTCCGGGTGGCTGTACGACCGGGCCGGCGTGCGGGTACTGGCCGCCGTGCCCGTGCTGACCGCCCTGATCCCGCTGGCCGCCTTCACCACCACCGCGGCGCTCGCGGTCGCCGGGGTCCTGGCCTGGGGCGCCGTGCTGGGCGTCCAGGAGTCCACCATGCGCGCGACCATCGCCGACATCGTCCCCGCCGCGCGGCGGGGCACCGCCTACGGCATCTTCGCCGCCGGGCTGGGCGGGGCGACCCTGGTCGGTGGGCTGCTCACCGGCGCCCTCTACGACTACTCGATCACCGCGGTGATCGTCGCCGTCGCCGCCATCCAGGCCGTCGCCCTGGCCCTGTTCCTCGCCGTCGTCCGACCGGCGCAACCTGCGGTCAGCTCACCTTCGGGGTGGCGCGGGCGATGATCGCGGCGAAGTCGACGCCGGTGGGCAGGGTGCCGTACGCCTGACCGTGATCGCCGCCGAGCCGGGATGCGCAGAAGGCGTCGGCGACGGCGGGGTGGCCGTGCCGCACCAGCAGTGAGCCCTGCAGCACCAGGGCGAGCCGCTCGACGACGCGCCGGGCCCGCAGTTCGAGGTCCTCGCCGTTCGACAGGTCGGCCTGCACCTGGCGGACCGCGGCGTCGAGCCGTGCGTCGGTGCCGGCAGCGGCGTTCACCTCGGCCTGGAACGCCTCCATGACCTGCTGTTCCCTGACGAGAGCGCGCAGTACGTCCAGTGCGGCGACGTTGCCGGAGCCCTCCCAGATCGAGTTCAGCGGCGACTCGCGGAACAGCCGCGGCATGCCCGACTCCTCGACGTAGCCGTTGCCGCCCAGGCACTCGAGGGCCTCGGCGGCGTGCGCCGGCCAGCGCTTGCAGACCCAGTACTTGCCGACCGCGAGGGCGAGCCGCTTGAACGCGGTCTCGCCGGCGTCGCCGCGCGCGGATCGGTCGGTCGCTCCGGCGAGACGCATCATGAGCACGGTGGCGGCCTCGGACTCGATCGCGAGGTCCGCCAGCACGTTGCGCATCAGCGGCTGGTCGACGAGGTACCGGCCGAAGGCCTGCCGGTGGGTGACGTGATGGGCGGCGGTGATCACCCCCTGGCGCATCCCGGCCGCCGCGCCGATGACGCAGTCGAGGCGGGTCAGGTTGACCATGTCGATGATCGTGCGGACGCCACGCCCCTCGTCGCCGACGCGCCAGGCGACCGCGTGCTCGTATTCGACCTCGGACGAGGCGTTGGACCGGTTGCCCAGCTTGTCCTTCAGGCGCATCAGGCGCATCGGGTTGCGGGTGCCGTCCGGCAGGACGCGGGGGACCAGGAAGCAGGTGAGCCCGCCCGGCGCCTGCGCGAGGGTGAGGAAGACGTCGCACATCGGTGCGGAGGTGAACCACTTGTGCCCGACGAGCCGGTAGGTGCCGTCCGGCGCCGGGCGGGCGGTGGTGGTGTTGGCGCGTACGTCCGAGCCGCCCTGCTTCTCCGTCATCGACATGCCCGCCAGCAGCCCGCGCTTCGTCAGCGGCGCGCGCAGCCCGAAGTCGTACGTCGTGGCGGTGAGCAGCGGCTCGTACTGCGCGGCCAGCTCCGGGTCGTGCCGCAGCGCCGGTACGGCCGCGTAGGTCATCGAGATCGGGCAGCCGTGCCCGGCGTCCGGGCGCCACGCGTAGAACTTGGCGGCCCGGGCCACGTGTGCGCCCGGCCGGTCGTCCGCCCAGGGCGCGGCGTGCAGGCCGTGCGTGACCGCGGTGCGCATCAGCTCGTGCCAGGCGGGGTGGAACTCGACCTCGTCGATCCGATGGCCGAAGCGGTCGTGGGTGCGCAGGGCCGGCGGATGCTCGTTGGCCAGCCGCCCGTACTCGATGGCCTGTTCGCCGCCGGCCAGCCGGCCGAGCTCGTGCAGCTCGGCGGCGGCCCAGCCGGCGCCCTCCCGCTCGAGCCCGTCGAGCAGTGCCGCGTCGTCCGCCGCGTCGTAGCCGGCCAGCGGCGGGACCTGGTTGAACACCTCGTGCGTCGTCACGGCGAAACTCCCAGCGCGCGGTGGATGAAGGCGATCAGGGCGGGGATGGTGTCCGGGCCGGCGACCCCGGCGGCCAGCGGACCGACCATGGCCTCGGCCAGCGCGCCGACCAGCGCGGTCGCGGTCAGGTCGGGGTCCTGTGGAGGCAGCTCACCGTTCGCCACCCCGGCCGCGACGTGGCCGGCGATCAGTTCGGCGTACGCCCGGCGGAAGACGAGCCGTTCGGCGTCGACCGCCGGGTCGACCGGCTCGGCGAGCAGGGCGTACGCCAGCCGCGGGGACTGCAGCGCCCGCCCGGCGAACGTCTGTACGACGGCGGACATCTGCTCGAAGGCGGTGGCCTCCAGCGCCGCGGCGCGCGCGACCGCGTCGACCTCCCGCTGCGAGGCCGTGCGGAACACCTCGGCGAACAGGTCGGCCTTGGTCGGGAAGTGGCGGTAGACGCTGCCCGTCGCCAGGCCGGCCCGCTCGGCGACGGCGGCGACGGAACAGCCGGCATACCCGTGCTCGGCCATGATTCCCAGGGCCGCGGCGATGATCCGTTCCCGGGACGCGTTCAGCCGGGCCTTCACGCGGTCGGTGCTCCGGTACACCACGCAAGGATTGAACCATCATTCAGTCCTTGGTGACAAGGCGGCAACCGCGTGACGGGCACTCCCAGTGCCGCACCGTCAGGCCTGTCCGGCCAGGCCGTGCACGCCGGCGAGGCGGGGGACGGTGACCCGGCCCAGTGCGGTGCCGGTGCCGGGATCGTGCCAGCTCACGCCATCGTGCTGGCCCACGTAGAGGCGTCTGCCGTCGCGGCTCAGCACGAGACCGGAGACGGGTTCGCGGACCCGCCAGTCAGCCGCGCGGCCGGGACGAGTGACATCCGTCGTCCGGACCACCGTGCCGGCGCCGATGAAGAGGCGGTCGCCGTCGGCGGCGGCGTGTGCGGACCCGGCACCCCTGGGCTGCGTGAACGTCCGGCGTACGGTCAGCTCCCCGGTGTCGATCTCGGCGATGGTGCCCGACGTGACGTCGGCGACGAAGAGCCGACCGCCGTCGGGGCTGATCGTCATGGCGTGGCCGATCGCGGCCGCCGCGCCGAACGGATGCGGCAGGTCGATGCAGTACGCCCACCGCTCGCCGAGGTGCAGCGTGTGGACGAACGCGTGCACGTCACCCGGCCGCCCGCTGACGAGGTCGCGGGTGTGCTGGTGATCGGGCTGGTGAGTGTAGAGCGTGTAGAGGGTGCTGCGATCCGGCGAGAGCACCGCCTGGCGTCCGTCGCCGCGCATCTCCTCCTCGGCGCCGGGCGGCACCGGCTCCTTCGCGCGGGTGTGCAGCGGACCGGGCGTCCCGGTGGCGAGATCGACGACGCGGACCCGGTAGCGGTCCGGCGCCGTCGCCGGAAGCCACTCGAGGACGAAGAGCCCGGCGAGATCAGCGGTGAACGTCTCGGGGACGAAGTTGCCCGGCAGATCTAGCCGGTGCCGGACGCCGGTGCCGTCGGCGATCAGCAGTGGGGTCACCTCCCGCCCCGCCGGGCGCCCCTTGGTGGCGCTCACCTCGTTCGACGTGAACGCCACCGTGCCGTTGGCCGAGACGGTCTGCGGCACCCAGCGTCCGGGCAGCTCGACCCGGGTGGAGGTGGCGCCCGTGGCGGTGTCGATCCGCCACAGGGCCGTGTCGGCGCCCTCCGGTGCGGTCGCGTAGATCGCCCGCCCGTCGGCGGTGGCGAGAGAATGCGGGATCGTCTGCCGGTCCGCACCACGCAGCAGTCCGAGCCCGTCGTCGACCTCGACGAGCAGTGGGTCAGGGATGGTGACGGCACGGGCCTGACTCGGGTGCCGAGCGCGATCGCAGCCGACCAACGCCGCGGTGCCCGCACCGGCGAGCCCGGTCAGCAGGGTACGACGCGAAATCCTTGTCGTTGGCATCATGCCCCGGTGACACCGCCACTCCCACCGAAGTTCCACCCCCGTCCCTGGAACCCATCCGGTGCGGGCGGTGTCATCAGTGTGATCCAACGGGAGGTTTCCACTGGACGACGACGAGCTCGTCACCGGCGCTCGGGCAGGTGACCTGGGGGCGTACGACCTCCTGGTCGCCCGGCACACCGCGTCCGCCTACCGGACGGCGGTGCTGCTCGGCGCGGGTTCGGACGCGGAGGACGTCATCCAGGAGGCGTTCGTGAAGGCGTACCGCAAGCTGTCCCGCTACCGGGGAGAGTCGTCCTTCCGCTCGTGGCTGCTCGCGATCGTCGCCAACGAGACCCGCAACATGCACCGCTCACGTAGCCGGCGGGACGGCCTCGTCCTGCGGGCCGCGGTGGCGAACCCGGAGTCGCAGATCGCCGAGGACGGCGCGGTGGGCGGCGTCCTCGCCGCCGAGCGCCGGGCCACGCTGGTGCGGGCCCTGCGGCTGCTGCCGGAGAAGGACCGCGAGGTGATCGTGTGCCGGTTCCTCCTCGATCTCAGCGAGGAGGAGACCGTGACGATGCTGGGCTGGCCCAGAGGCACGGTGAAGTCGCGGACGTCCCGAGCGCTGGCGAAGCTCCGCGCCATGCTCGACCGCGAGGAGGTGCGCCGTGGATGACCTCGAACGGGAGTTGCGTGACCTCAGCGGGTGGCTGGACGTCCCCGCCGCCCCCGACGTCGCCGACCGCGTACGCGCCCGACTGGCCGCGCCCGCGCGACGGCGACGCCGGTGGCGCTACTACCTCGCCGTGGCGCTCGCCGCCCTGCTCGTCGCGGTGCTGCCGCCGGGGCGGGCCGCCCTCGCCGACGCCGTGGCGGGGCTGCTGCGCTTCTCCGGGATCATCATCGACACGTCATCGGCGCCGATCTCACCCACCGGCAGTCCATCGCCGCTGCCGTCGCAGCGGCCCGCCTCCCTGGATGAGGCGCAGGGGAAGCTTCGCTTCCCGATCCGCCTGCCGGCGAAGCTGGGCCCGCCCGAGCAGGTGCTGGTCGCCGACGCCGACGGCGCCGGCTCCTACCGGGTGGTCACCCTGCTCTACCGCGGGGGCGTGGTGCGCATCGACGCCTTCGACGGTCGCCTCGATCCGGTCTTTCAGAAGCAGGCCGCCGGGCCCGGAATGGACTGGGTCCAGGTCGACGGCGGCTTCGCAGTCTGGATCGGCGGCCCACACCCGCTGGCTTACGTGGATCGTGCGGGCACCGTCCGGGTGGAAAGCGCGCGGCTCGCCGCCTCGACCCTGATCTGGGAGGAGGCCGGCGTGAGCTACCGGCTCGAAGGCGACCTGACCAAGGGCGAGGCGATCGAGATCGCCAACTCGCTGGATTGAGCGAGGGACGGCGGTCGCTCTCGAGCCGGTACGGAACCCCCAAGGTTCGAGCGGTGTCCTGAATGGTGCCGGCCACGATCGGAGGCGGCGGCTACGACGGAGGCGCGAGATGGGTTCCTGGAACAGGGTGTTGCTGGGGGCGGCGGTCCTGCTGGCGGCCTGCACGACCACGGGTCGGTCCGCCACACCGGCCGGCGCTCCCGCCACCACGGCCCCGGCGAGCGCCACGTCGGGCTGCGGTTCACGCGTCGAGACGGGTGTCCTGCCGGACTGGGCGGACGCCGGGTTCAGTGGGGAGGCCCGGATCCCGCACGTCTTCGGCCTGAAGCGCGAGATCCTCGCGGTGCTGTTCGGTCACCCACTGGCACTGCGCCGGGGCGAGGGACCCGCCAACAAGATCCTTTGGGTCGCCAAGCCTGCGGCGACGTCGTCCGGCCCGGCGCCACCCGCCACCCTGGCGATCACCGCGACGCTGGACGGCACCGACACGCGGGTGACCCGAGAGGTGGCCGGCGGCCCCGGCCCGTCGATCATGGACCTGCCGCGGGCCGGTTGCTGGCACCTCGAACTGCACTGGCCGGGACACACCGACACCATGGACCTCGTGTACGCCGAGGGTTAGCGTCATGCCCAGCACCGTTGTCGACGGCGTGGCGAGACGCCGAGAGCCCACGGCGGTAATCGATGATGCCGGCGACCTTTGGGCGTCCGACGCTCGGAGTGCGGCTACTCGAGATCGACCGGCCGGTCGACCACAGCGGCCAGCCGCTTCGGCGCCAGGACGCAGTAGCTCTCGGTGAGCAGTTCGGCGACCTCGTCCCAGTCGACCCCGTCGTCGAGCACCATGCCGACGACGTCGACGCCCCAGTCCGGCTTGAAGAACGGGTGACCGCCGGCGATCAGCCCGGCGATCTCGTCGCCGGGCGACCGGAACGTCAGCACGCAGATCGGCTGGCCGGTCGCGGCGGCTCGGGCGTGGGCCGCCGGATGATCGTCGTCGACCAGGTACACGTGGGCGAAGGTGCGGGTGCGGATCCGCCAGCGCACGCCCACCCAAGCCGGCTCCTCGTAGGTCTGCGGCAGCCCGAGGCACACGGGCCGGAGCCGGTCGAGGATCTCGGGTGGGACGTCGCCAGGGCCAGTCACGGGCGCGACGCTAACCGGTCCCTCCGACAGGCCGGGGCTGTCTGTTCGTCGTAGCGGGGGAGTAGGACTGATGCAGACCGACGAGTTTCGGCGCGGCGGACGGTCTACCCAAGGACAACCAGTGGGAAGGATCAGGACATGAGCGGCGTACGGGTGCTGGTAGGCACGCGCAAGGGCGCGTTCACGTTGACGGCGGACGGCAGTCGCGACGACTGGACGGTCGACGGACCGCACTTCGGTGGCTGGGAGATCTTCCACCTGAACGGGTCGCCGGCCGACCCGGACCGGCTCTACGCGTCCCAGTCCGGCGGCTGGTTCGGGCAGCTGATCCAGCGCTCCGACGACGGCGGCCGGACCTGGAACACGGTCGGCAACGACTTCGCCTACTCCGGCGAGGTCGGTGAGCACCTGTGGTACGACGGCACCCCGCGCCCGTGGGAGTTCAAGCGCATCTGGCACCTCGAGCCGTCCCGCCACGACCCCGACACCGTGTACGCCGGTGCGGAGGACGCCGCCCTCTACGTCTCCACCGACGGCGGTCTCAAGTGGAAGGAGCTCACCGCCCTGCGTACCCACCCGACGGGGCCGACGTGGCAGCCCGGTGCCGGCGGCATGTGCCTGCACACGATCATCCTGGACCCGGTGCACAAGGACCGGATCTACGTGGCCATCTCGGCGGCGGGCGCGTTCCGCAGCGACGACGCCGGCGCCAGCTGGCTGCCGATCAACAAGGGCCTGCGTTCCGGGGAGATCCCCGACCAGGACGCCGAGGTCGGCCACTGCGTGCACCACATCACCCAGCACCCGGCCCGGCCGGACACCCTGTTCATGCAGAAGCACTGGGACGTCATGCGCAGCGACGACGCCGGTGCGAACTGGCGCGAGATCAGCGGCGACCTGCCGTCGGACTTCGGGTTCCCGATCGCGGTGCACGCGCACGAGCCGGAGACCGTCTACGTCGTGCCGATCAAGAGCGACTCCGAGCACTTTCCGCCGGAGGGCAAGCTGCGCGTCTACCGCAGCCGCACCGGCGGCGACGACTGGGAGCCGCTGACCAGGGGGCTGCCGCAGTCCGACTGCTATGTCAACGTCTACCGCGACGCCATGGCGGTCGACACGCTCGACCCGTGCGGGATCTACTTCGGCACCACCGGCGGCCAGGTCTACCACTCGGCGGACGGCGGCGACAGCTGGGCGCCGATCGTCCGGGACCTGCCGGCCGTGCTCTCCGTGGAAGTCCAGGTGCTGCCGTGATCCGGGTCGTCCTCCCGGCCCACCTGAAGAACCTGGCTCACGTCACCGGCGAGGTGCGCCTCGAGCTGCCCGGTCCTGGTGCCGGGCGGGTCACCCAGCGCCTGGTGCTGGACACCCTCGAGGCGCGATACCCCATGCTGCTCGGCACGATCCGCGACCGCCACAGCGGCAAGCGCCGCGCGTTCGTCCGCTTCTACGCCTGCGAGGAGGACCTCTCCAACGAATCGCCCGACGCGCCACTGCCGGAGCGGGTCGTCGCCGGCGAGGAGCCGTTCATCATCCTCGGCGCGATGGCCGGGGGCTAGCCCGGAGCACGGGGAGGCGCCGGCAGGGCGGGTCGGCGTACGGCCCGCCGCCGGGCCGGCTCGCCCGTTCCTCGCCGGTGGTTCCGGGTATCCGGGGCGGATGGCGGAGCTGCTCGAGGACGGCGACATCTACTTCCTCTACCGTCCCCGCGTCGAGGAGGAGCACGTCGGCTCCCTCGACGAGGTGCAGCGGCTGCTGGTGGTGATGCACCCGTGGCCGGGGCGGCAGCTGCGGCTGCTGTTGGTGGGGCGTAAACGGCTGCCCGGCATCGACCGGCACGACCGCTTCTGGGCGTTCGTCGACGCCGTGGTGGACCGGCCCGAGCAGCTGCACGAGGCCCTGCAGGCGCGCACGTACCGGACGAGGACCCGCGACCGGCGCCACCAGCCGCCGGCCCGGCCCGTGGCGGAGGGCGCGTACGTCATCGCCCGGCACGACGACCACACCCACCTCGCGTACGAACTCGAACTTCCGCTGCGCCTCGGCGAGGCGCAGCACGAGCTGAGCATCGAGCCGGAGCCGAGCTACATCGTCACGGTGAAGAACCCGCAGGCACCCTCCCCGCCGGGGGTCGGCCTCCGCGGGTCGCGCAAGGTCACGCTGCCCGCCGCGCTGCAGGAGAGGTTCCACGGTCGTCGCTTCGCCCCGCTCGACCCGCCCGACTTCCTCGATCATTCCGGGACCGAGCTCGTGCTCATCGGCGCCGCCCACGACGCGTCCGAGGAGCTGCACATCGACCTGGACGCGGAGGTCGAGCGCGCGGAACGGAGCACCATCTTCGGGGATCTGCGGATCAGTCGCCGGGAGCGGCCGGTTTCTCCGCTCTTCTCCGGTGAGTGGGCCTGAGCCCCCGTGTCAGCGGTCCAGGCTGTCCGCCGGTGCCATCACCCGCAGCGCGTTCGGATCGACCGCCACCCGGATCGGCGTCGTCCCGCACAGCTCCCCGTCCACCTCGATTCGTGCCGGCCGGTCCGTCTCCAGCCACAGCTCGTCCACCGCCAGAAACGGCTCGTCGTGCAGGGTCCGCCGGTGCCCGGTGGCGGCGTTGCGCAGGGTGGCGCGGACCAGGCCGCGCCGGGTGGCCCCGCCGACCGGGTACGCGACCAGCAGCCGGTCGTCGGCGTCGGCGTCCGCGGCGATCGGGCGCCCGGCGTGGAAGCCGCCGTTGGCCACGTAGAGCTGGTGGGTGACGAACTCGTGCTTGGTGCCGTCCGCGCGGACGGTGGCCCGCATCGGCCGGTGCCCGGCCAGCAGCGCCAGGGCGGTCAGCGGGTACGCGAGCCGGCCGGAGATGCGCTTCAGGCGGGGCGGCGTGCGGAGCATGATGTCGGTGGAGAGGCCGACCCCGAGCTGGTTGGTGAACCGCCTCTCGCCGGCGATCCCGAGGTCGACATCGATGACCTTGCCCTGGGTCAGCACCGCGACGGCGTCGTCCAGGTCCAGCGGGACGCCGAGGGTGCGGGCGAAGTTGTTGGTGGTGCCCAGCGGCAGCAGGCCCAGCGCGATGTCCCGGTGGGCGAGCAGCCGCGCGGCGGTGCTGAGCGTACCGTCGCCGCCGCCCACGACCAGGACGTCCGGCCCCAGGTCGGCCGCCGCGGCGACGCTCTTCTCGAGCTGCCCGGGCCGGTCGACCGGATACGTGCCGAGCAGGTCGAAGCCGGCGTCGACCAACCGGGCCCGCGCATGTTCACAGTGTTCCCGGCCGCGACGGGAGCCGACGTTGATGACCAGCGCCGCCTTCCGGTCCCGCCGGATGGCCGCGGTCAGCTCCTGCTTCGTGCGCATGAACCACGACCCTATCTCCCGCCGCGCCGTCGCCGGCTCCGTCGGCGAGAGTCGACTGAGCGGATGGTGCCGGGTGCCGAAGGCTGGGCGAGTGCGGGGTGCCGAGTCAGACACGTCAGTCGCAGGCGATGCCGTCTCCGTCGCGGTCGAGGTCGTAGATGTCCCGGCCGACCACCCGTAGCGGTCCGTCGACGTACGCGGGCCCGTTGCCGCTGCCACCGGCACAGTCGACGTCGCTGGCGACCGGCACGCAGGCGCCGCTGTAGTTGGGGTCGCAGGACCGGGCCTCCTTGGTGCCGACCCTGACGACCTGCGTGACCGGTGCCTTCGTGATCTCCGACCTGACCAGCTTCCGTGCCGTCTGAACACCATCGGTGAGGGTGACCTCGTAGGTGAGGGTCCTGACGCCGGAGACCCCGCGGGTGGTCACCTTCCTGGTGCCCTTCGCCAGCGAGGAGTCGTAGACCGTCCTGGTCTGGTACCCCACCTTCTGCGTCTCGGTGGCGGTGCGCGTCTGCACCACCGGTGTCGCGGAGGCTGCCGTCGGTGTCGCTGCCGCCTGCGTGCTCGGGGCCTGCGATGCCGGGGTCAGCTCGGCCCCGCTCGGAGAGGGGTCATCTGCGGCCTGGACGGTCGGGATGGACTCAGCGGCTGGTTCCTTCGCCGCCTGCGAGTCGGGCGGCGGAGGCGAGACGATCGCGGCGATGGTGACTCCGCCGCAACACAGCAGCACGAGCGTCATGGCGCTGATCAGCACGATCTTCACAGTGCTGTTGGACTTCCGCGGCTGCTGATTCCAGCCACCGCCGGCCGCCGGGAACTGAGCGGTCGGATACGGCGGCGTCCTCCAGTCGTGGCCGGGCGGCCGCGCAGCTGGGGGAGGCGGCGGCGGAGGCGGCGTCTGCCCGTTCCACGGGTCCTGCGGAGGCTGGTACGTCACATCCTGAGTGTGCTGAACAGGGCGAACGCGCATCACCAGCCGGTCGGCCACCCGTATCCGTCATTCGAGGACACGTCACCATACGTTCATCCGGACAAGCGGGTTTGCAGGCTGACGGGGGATCGGGGTGCCGGGGCCTACGGTCAGGTATGGGTTTCTCGATCAAGCTGGCACCCGGCGTGCGCATCCGCGCGTCGTCGCGAGGCATCCGGACCAGCATCGGTCCGCGCGTCGCCCGAGTGCACGTCGGAGCGGGCCGGACGGGATTCTCCACCGGTGTTGGACCCGTCGGCTTCTACACCTCCCTGGGTGGTGGTCGGGGCGGCAGCCGCTCCGGCGGCCGACCTCCCTCCGCAGCGGCGTACCAACGGCAGGTGGCCAGCCAGCAGCGGCAGGCGGTGCAGGCACAGCGGGCCGAGCAGGCGCGACACCTGGCGCAGGCATTCCTGCAGATCCTCGATCTGCACCGGGTGGACTTCCCCGCCGCCACCCGACCGATCGCCCCTCCACCAGCGGCCCCCGATCGGGACAGCATCTATCAGCACTACGAGCAGCACGCCCTGGCTGGGATCGGCTTGTTCGAACGCAGCAGGCGAGCGCAGGCCAAGCAGCAGGCCGTTCGGTGGGCAGAGGCCGAGGTGCAGCGGCAATGGGCCACGCGCTGCGAGCAGCAGGCAGCCTGGCAGCAGTACCTCGACCAGCGCTGGCACGAGCTGCGCACCAATGCCACCGAGGTGGTCCTGGAGACGCTGGAGGAAGCGTTCGAGGACAACGAGGCTCCGAGCGCCGCAGTCGGCGTCGCCGATGGGGAGGTCTCCCTCGCCGTGCTGGTGCCGAGCATCGATCAGGTCGTGCCGGAGCGCATGCCCACCACCACCCAGGCCGGCAATCTGTCGCTGCGTAAACTGCCCCAGCGCGATCGCGCCGCCTACTACCAGCTGTTCGTGTGCGGGCAGGTCCTCGTCACGATCCGGGAGGCCTTCGCCGTCGCACCCGGCCTCCGATCTGCCCGGGTCGCGGTGCTCCGACACGACGGCATGGACAGCTACGGGCAGCCCCGGATGTCGTGCCTGCTCGCCGCCAAGATCAACCGCCAGGCGTTGGCCGGAGTGCGCTGGGACGCGGCGGACGCCGCTACCGTCGTCACCGACACCAGCAGCGAGCTGCTGCTGAACCAGCGGCCTCGCACCGGGGAACTGCAACCCCTCAACCTCGACGCCGAGCGCGCACTCGCCGAACTCGTCAGCGCCGTCGACCTCGCCGAACTCACCGGAATCGAGTAGGTACGACCGGCGGTCCTGGCCCGGCAGGCGATCCCCCCGCGTGCGCGCAGCATCGTCGCCGGGTCCGCCGCCGCCCGGCCTGTCGGAGGCTGTGCCGGCCGTCGGCTGGCCCAGTCACCCCGGCGGCGGAGTGAGGGAAGGCTCCACGCTCCGCGGCGGCTTGGGGGTCCGCGACGGGGTGGGCTTGGGGGAGCGGGTCGGCGTCGGCGGCAGCGTCAGCGTCGGCTTCGCGGTCGGGCTGGCGGGAACGGTCGACCGGGTCACGGTCGGGGTCGGCGTCGGCTGGGCCGTGGTCGGCTTCGGTGCCACCGTGGCGGTGGGCGCCGTCTCCTCCTCCTGCGGGAACGCCGGCTCCTGGAACCGGTACTTGTCCGGGTCGAGTTTCAGTGCGGCCGTGGCCTGCTCCATGAACTGCCGCCAGATCGGCCCGGCGCCGGTGGAGCCGTAGACGTCGTAGCTGCCGTCAGAGGTCCGCAGCGGCTTGCCGTCGACGGTGCCGAGCCAGACCGCGGCGGCCAGCGCGCCGGTGTAGCCCACCATCCAGGTGTGCACGTTCTGGGTGGTGCTCGTTCCGGCCTGCCAGGTGCCGGTCTTGCCGGCGGAGTCCCAGCCGTTGTCCAGCTCGGCCGCCTTCACCCGGCGCAGCGTCCAGTTGAGCTGGTTGACCGCCTCCTGGTCGAGCCCGATGTCAGTCTGCACCAGCTGTTCGTCGAGGACCTTCTCGTCGCCCTTGGTGACCGAGCGGACGAAGTGCGCGTCGGCCCGCTTCCCGCCGGCGGCGAAGGTCGCCATCCCGTTGGCGTGGTCCTGCACGGTGATGCCGTACTGGCCGATGCCGACCTCGGTGGAGAAGTGCCGCGCCAGCTCCTGACCCGAGTGGCCGCGCAGCTCGATCCGCTTCGGCTGCGGGTTGCCCTTCTCGTTGGCCCACATCGAGTCCACCCCGGCCCGGGTGGCCAGGTCGATCACCTTGGCCGTGCCGAGCTGCTCGGTGAGCGCGAAGTAGGTGACGTTGAGCGAGGCGACGGTGGCCTCCCACAGCGCGCAGTCCGGCTGGCACGGCGCGCGCTCGGCGTTGCGGATCGGACCGGCGGGGCTGCCCTTCGTCCGGCCGGAGGCGGGGAACTCCTTGATCTCGGGGGAGTGGAAGCGCTGCTTCACCGAAATCTTCTCCTGCACCGCGGTGGCCAGGTCGTACACCTTGAACGACGACCCCGGCGGGTGCTGGCCGAAGCCGCGCGCCGCGCCGGTCTCGTCGTGGTACCACCCCGCGTAGTCGGCACCGGCGCCGTCGCTGCCGCCGTGGTAGCCGAGCACCCGGCCGGTGCCGGGTTCCACCGCCACCAGCGCGGCCTGCCAGTTCTTCGGCTGCCCGCGGACCGCCTCGGGTGCGCTGTCGCGCCGGATGTCGGCGGCCGCGTCGGCGGCGTCCTGGACCCGCTTGTCGATGGTGGTGACGATCTTGAAACCGCCGTTGCGAATGTAGTCGGCGGGCTTGCCCTGGAACGGCTCGGCCCGCCGCAGCTCGCTGAGCACGTGGTTGACCACCAGGCCGGTCGGCCGGTCGAGGCCGGAGCGGCCGGCCGCCGGGTCGATCGGCTTCACCGAGTCCGGGTACGCCAGGTCGGCCGCCTCGTCCGCCGACAGGTAACCCAGCTTCACCATGCCGTCGCGGATGTAGTTCCACCGGTCGATCGAGTTCTGCCGGGCCAGCGGGCTGCGCGCCGGATCGTAACCGGGCTGGCCCTCGGGGTCGTCCGGGTCGGCCTCCGGCTGCTTGACCATGGCGCAGAGCACCATCGCCTCCGCCGTGGTCAGCTGCTTCGCCGGCGGCGCGTCGCGCCGCACCGACTTGCCGAAGTACGCCTGGGCGGCCGCCTCGATGCCGTACGACCCCCGCCCGAACGGCACCGTGTTCAGGTAGAAGCCGAGAATCTCCTCCTTGCTGTACTTGTCGTCGAGCTTCCACGCGATGACCGCCTCGCGCAGCTTGCGGGAGTAGGAGACGCCCTTGAGGTCGGCGGCCACCCGGGCGTACTGCTGGGTGATCGTCGACGCGCCCTGGCGCTGACCGCCGGTGACGTTCGACCAGGCGGCGCGCAGCACGCCGGTGAAGTCGATGCCCTCGTTGCTCCAGAACGTGCGGTCCTCGGTCGCCACGATCGCCTGCTTGGCGGCGTCGTTCATCTCCTCGTACGGCACGATCGTCCGGTTCTCCGCGCCCAGCTTCGCCATCGGGGTGCGACCGTCGGCGAAGTAGACCGTGGTCGACTCCGGCAGCTCCAGGTCGGTGGGCGTGGGCACGCTGTCGACGTAGTACGTCCCGGCGGTGAGCCCGGTGCCGGCGAGCAGCGCCAGCACGGCCAGGACGATCAGGACGCGCCGGCGCCGCCGCTTCGGAGCCGCCGGGGCGGCGGCCGGTCCGGGTACGGCAGCACTGTTGTCGTTGTTACCGGTGGGAGACACCCGTACCCGGTACCCTGCGGCCGGTCCGTCGAATCTTGAGCGTCGCCGGGTCGGCCGCCGCCGCGAGTTCTCCGGTTCCGGGCCGCGTGAGCCGCTGGTCTGGTCATGATGACCGAGTGCCCCGCCGGGCGGCGGTACGGCGAGCGGAGGTGCGGTCGTGCAGGACGTGACGGTCGAGGCGGCGCAGACCGGCACGCCGGTGCCGGGCCTGGCCGAGATGGTCTGGGACAACGCGCGCACGTCCCCGGACCTGGTGCAGTTCGTCCGTCCGGAGCCGGCTCCCCGGTCCTGGCCGGCGCCCCGGTCGGTGCACGGCGGAGCGCTCCCGGTGACCTGCGAGCAGTTCCGCGACGACGTGCTCACCCTCGCGCGGGGGTTCATCGCCGCCGGTGTCGGGCACGGCGACCGGGTGGCCCTGGTCAGCCGCACCCGCTACGAGTGGACCCTCGTCGACTACGCCCTCTGGTCGATCGGCGCCGTGACGGTTCCCGCCTACGAGACCTCCAGCGCCGATCAGTTGGGGTGGATGCTGGCGGACTCGGGCGCGGTGGGGTGCGTGGTGGAGACCGCCGAGCACGACGCGATGCTCGCCGGCCTGCGCGACGGCCTGCCGGCGCTGCGCCAGTCGTGGCAGATCGACGCCGGGGGCCTGATCGCCCTGGCGGGGCAGGGCCGCACCGTCGACGACGGGCAGGTCGAGGCGCGGCGGCGGGCCGTGTCGGGCGACGACCTGGCCACGATCGTGTACACCAGCGGCACCACGGGCCGGCCGAAGGGCTGCACGCTGACCCACCGCAACATCCAGGTCGACGTGCGTAGCGCGACCGGGGTGCTGGCGGAGTTGCTGCACCCGGGCGCGTCGACGCTGCTGTTCCTGCCGCTGGCGCACGCGTTCGCCCGGCTGATCCAGGTGGGTGTGGTGCACACCCGTACGACGCTGGTGCACAACGCCGACGTCGCCGGCGTGCTGCGGCAGCTGCGCAAGTACCGCCCGACGTTCATCCTCGCGGTGCCCCGGGTGTTGGAGAAGATGTACGCCCGGGCCCGGCAGCGCGCCGACGACCGGCGCCTGGGACGGGTGTTCGCCGTCGCGGACGCCGTCGCCGTGCGGTACAGCCGGGCCATGGACACCCCGCGCGGTCCGGGGGTGCTGCTGCGGCTGGCGCGCGCCGGGTGCGACCTGCTGGTGTACCGGACGCTGCGCGCCGCCCTCGGCGGGCGGTGCCGGCTGGCGATCGTCGGCGGCGCGCCGCTGGAGCAGCGCCTGGGGCACTTCTTCCGCGGTGCCGGCATCACCGCCCTGGAGGGGTACGGGCTGACCGAGACGTCCCCGGCGGTGACCGCGAACCTGCCCACGGCGATGCGCCTCGGCACCGTCGGCCGTGCGCTGCCGGGCGCGCAGGTCCGCATCGCCGACGACGGCGAGATCCTCGTCCGGGGCGAGATGGTCTTCGCCGGCTACTGGAACAACCCCGACGCCACCCGGGCCACCTTCACCGACGACGGCTGGCTGCGCACCGGTGACCTGGGCAGCCTCGACGACGACGGCTACCTGCGCATCACCGGCCGCGCCAAGGAGATCATCGTGACGGCGGCGGGGAAGAACATCGCGCCCGCACCGATCGAGGAGCAGATCCGCGCGCACGGACTGGTGAGCCAGTGCATGCTCGTCGGCGACGACCGTCCCTACGTGGCCGCGCTGGTCACCATCGACCCCCACGCGTGGCAGCGGTGGCGGGTCGCCCACGGCCACCCGCACGCGGAGGTGGCGGACCTACGCGACGACGCCGAGCTGCGCGCGGACATCCAGACCGCAGTCGACCAGGCGAACCAGACGGTGTCCAGGGCGGAGCAGGTCAAGACGTTCCGCATCCTGCCGCGGGACTTCACCGAGGCCGACGGGGAACTCACCCCCACCCTGAAGATCAAACGTGAGGCGGTCAAGGCCCGCTACGCCGCCGACATCGAGGCGCTCTACCGCGGCCACTGACCGACCGCCCGGTGCGCCTGGCGCCGTCACCGACGGGCTACGGCGACGTCGGCGCGCCGAAGGTGGCCCGCGCGGCGAGCGCCGCGCAGATCCGGGGCAGGGCCGTGCCGATCGGTTCGCGGATCACCTCGACGGCGAGGTCGTCGTACGGGGTCGGGTCCCGGTTGACGATCACCAGACGGTTGCCCGCGTTCACCGCCACCGCGCAGAGGGAGGCGACCGGCTCGACCCGCAGCGAACTGCCCACCGCCAGCATCAGTTGACTGTGCGCGGCGATCCGCTCGGCGTGGCTGACCGTGTCCGCGTCCAGGTGCTGCCCGAAGAGCACCACGGCCAGCTGGAGGACGCCGCCGCAGCCGGGGCACGCAGGGTCCGCGTCCCCGGCCGCCACCCGGGCCAGATTCGGCCCGCTGGGGGTACGCGCGCCGCAACCGGTGCAGACCACCTCGTGCATGGTGCCGTGCAGCTCCAGCACCTTGCGCGGGCTGGACCCGGCCTTCTGGTGCAGCCCGTCGACGTTTTGGGTGAGGATGCGGACCGCGACTCCGGCCCGCTCCAGCTCGGCGAGGGCCCGGTGCGCCGCGTTGGGCTCGGCCCGCCACGCGGCGTGGCCGAGGTAGGTCCGCCAGAACCGCGTCCGCACCGTCGGGTCGGACCGGAACGAGTCGCGGGTGAACGCGTCGACCAGGGCCGGGTCGCGGGTCCACACCCCGGACGGGCCCCGGTAGTCCGGGATGCCGGAGTCGGTGGAGATGCCGGCGCCGGTGAGGACGGCCACCCGGGTCACCCCGTCCGCCCAGCTCATGTCGGTCATGACCGCCGATGGTAGGAGCCGGACCCGGTACCGGCGAACGGGATTTCCGGGTCGGCCCGCACGGCGCGGTTCAGATCCAGGGCAGCGGGTCGACCGGGCGGCCGCCGAGGCGTACCTCGAAGTGCAGGTGGGGGCCGGTGGAGGCGCCGGTCGATCCGACCAGTCCGATCACCTGGCCGGCGCGGACCCGCTGGCCGGGCGCCACCAGCAGCCTCGACTGGTGGGCGTAGCAGGTGGACAGTCGCTGCCCGTCGGCCCGGCCGTGGTCGATGCAGGTGTATCTGCCGTAGCCGCCGGACCAGCCGGCCCGGGAGACGCGGCCGTCGGCGGCGGCGAGGATCGGGGTGCCCGTCGGGGCGGCGAGGTCCACCCCGGCGTGCAACTGCCACACCTTGTAGTACGGGTCGAACCGGGTGCCGAACCGGCTGGTCAGCCGACCTGACAGGGGGTGGCGCAGCCGGCCCGGCGCGGCCGTGGCGTCGGTGCGGGCCGGTGCCGCCGCGGCGGCCGCGGCGCGTACGGCGCGTACCCGACGGTCGATCTCCTGCCGCAGCCGCGTCTCCTCCTGCCGGCGGCGGATCAGCTCGGCCTGGCCGGAGGTGATCGCGCCGGAGAGGGCGACCGCGCGGCCGGTGGGGGTGTCGACGACATCCGCGGAGTCCGCCACGGCGAAGGGCGATGCCGGGTCCCCGCCCGCGGTCAGCGTGGTCAGCAGGTGCAGCACCGGATCCGCTCCACGTTGCACCCGGGCGAGGTCGTCGCGGGTCCGGGCGAGGATGTTCTCCAGGTACTGGATCCGGTGCTGGACGTCGGTGAGCGCGGCGACCCGGCGGGCCGGTGGCGTGACGGCGGCGTCCACCGGCGGCTGCGGGTAGAGGTCGGCGCCGGGGTCGCCGGTGATCAGCGCGGGGGCCGACCCGGGCGGCACCATCGACCCGTCGTCGTTCGGCTCCGCCGGTGCGCTGCCCTGCGGTGGCTTGCCGCCCGCCGGCGGGGTGGTGGCGGGCGGCTGTCCGGTCGACGGGGTGGCCGGCGGGAGGGCCGGCGGCTTGACCGGGGGAGGGGGCAGCGGCGGCCGCGGCACCTTCGGCGGCTCGATCGGCGGCAGCGACACGGGCAGCGACGGGCTCGGCAGGGGCGGCAGGCTCGGCAGGGGCAGCGCTTGCTGCGCCGTGCTCGGTGGCGCGGCGGTCGCCGTCGGGACGGTCAGGCAGAAGGTCGCCGTCATCAGCGCGGCCGCCCCGGCGCCGGTCGCCAGGATGATCCGCCGCCACCGTTGCTCCATGCCGCACTCCCGCCGCCGAGCCCGTTGTCCCTCTGCTACATCGGATCGCGGTGCCTGGTCGTTACAGCCGATCCGGCGGCGGTCCGTGCCGTCGCCGCAGCCGCCGACGCGTCAGCAGCGCGGCCGCCGCGACCGCCACGGCGATGGCCGCCCCGACCGCCGCGACGGCCGGCACTCGCGACGAGCGGCCGGGCGGCGTGACCTCGCCCGCCATGACCGGCGACGCCGGCGGCGTAGCGGTGGGCGCGGCCGTCGATCCGGGCAGCAGGTACGCGTTGCTGGCGGTCCGGGCGCCCGTCGCGGCGAACTGCGCCGCGGTGACGTCGACCCGGTTGCGGACCACCGTGCCCGGCGGCGCACCCGGGCGGACCCGACCGGAGACGGTGATCCGCGGCGGTGCCGCGGTGGGGCTCAGGCGCAGGTCGCCGAGGTCACAGACGACGGTACGCGCCGACGCCGTGCAGCGGCCCGGGTCGGCCCGGGCGGTGACCCCGTCGAGGTCGACCGTCGTGGTGAACGTGACCCGCGTCCCGGTGAGGGTGCCGTCGCCGGAGAGCGTGACGGTGTGGGTCACCTGCTGTCCGGGCAGCGTTCCGAACGGTGTCGAGGTCAGCACCGGCGTGGCGTCCACCGGCGGTGACGGCGGCGGCGACGGGGCCGCGGCCAGGGCGGCCAGCAGGCCCACGGCCGGCGCGGCGAAGGATCCCCACATTCGCACACTGTAAGCCGACGCGATCGCCCGCGCCGTCCGGGTGATCACGGCCGACGGTCCGGCCCGACACCCGTGTGGACGGCCGGCGAGCAGGCTGGCGTCTCCGCCGGTCGTCGGTGGCGGGTCCGGCGGGCGACGCGGATCGGTGACCGCCCACTCAGCGGCTGGTCGGTGGACAGAGCAGTCGCTGGGCCAGTGGCAGCCGCAGCGGCTCCAGGCAGAGCGTGAGGATGGGGGCCTCCGGTGTCGGGACGGTGGCGGTCGGGCTGGGGACGGCGGTGGGGCTG